>JAUILM010000121.1 GCA_030432855.1 Bacteroidia bacterium | reverse complement strand
CACGATTATGAACCGGCTGGTGGAAGAGGGAATGAGCATCATTATGATCTCGTCTGAACTGCCGGAAATTCTGGGCATGAGTGATCGAGTCTACATCGTATCGGCTGGTGAAATCACTGGTGAACTATTAGGTTTATATACACCATGTGGCACGTTGGTTGATGATATCTTTGTCACTCTAGACAGGAGTCACTTACCAGATTCCAATGGAGTAAACGGTGATATCAACACGGCAAGTGGTTCTTGCAATTGGGTCATTGGTGATACTTCCAAATTTCCAGGTTGTGGATATATGCCAGTATCTGCAGGGGATTACATTCCCGCTAATTCATTCATTTTTGTCCAAATGACATCTAACCCTGGAAACCATGATTACGTAACAAGTTTTTGCACTTTTTTCCCAAATGCTTATGTAATCAGAAATTCTTGCGACCGGACGATTGACGCATTTCCTGACCTGGAGCGTGGTGATTCCATACTATTTACAGTTCATAGTCTCACAAATTCACAAACCATATCTCTTTTTGTCGAACGACTTAATGCTCCTGACTTTCCTGTTGAGTATTGGTTCAATTGGCAAGGACAACAGAATTTTGGAGGTCCCTCAGGAGGGATCTGTTCAGATTTTAGTTCTCCAAATCTTAGTCAATTCACAAGCCCCTACATCAACATAGACACAGTGGTCCTAAATAGACCTACATGCACAAGAAAGGCTTCGATCGGCATCACTGCCAGTAGTAATGAGGGTTTGGAATACTCACTCGACAATATAAACTGGCAGAGAAATACGATCTTTGAAAATTTGGATACAGGTATCTATCACATCTATGTGCGAGATACTTTTGGAAATTGCGCTATAGAGTGGTCTGACTCGATCACAGTAGAGGCCTATCGACCTATAGAGCTGAGAGCCACTTACTGGATGGCTCTAAGGGACACTTTATGCTCGGAGGCTAATGGGGCTATCTATATCGAAGTCATGGCCTCACCCGTTCCCGATTGGTACGAGTTCTCCATAGACAGTGGCCGCACATTTCAGGACACGAATTGGTTCGAGGGCTTGCTGGACGGCAGCTATGATGTTGTGATTCGAGATAAGTATAACCCCGGATGTAACCTTTCCTTCTTTATGACTTCTGGGCCATTGGATAAACCTCCCGAAATACTGGGACTTCTAAGGGACACTTTCAATTTTTGTGAACCGAAAAGTCTTGAGATATTAGCAGTTGGTGATGATCTGGAATATTCTCTGGATGGACTCCAATATCAGGATAGTGCTATTTTTCCCTTAACAGACCCTTCTTTTGTATCCATCTTTGTCCGAGAAAAGAGTAACCATTGGTGTATTGATTCACTTGAAAAATCACTCACCCAATTGGATTCATTTGAAGTCAGAGTGAGTACCACCTCGAATAGTGCATCAGTCTCAGTCTTGACGGGAGATAGTCCTCCATACCGTTATGCATGGAGTACAGGTACCTTTGGTGATAGCGTAAGTGGACTGGCTAGTGGCACATATGATATTACGGTGACCGATGATGATGGTTGTCAGATCATTTATCCCTTTGACATTGGAGACATACCCTGTGTATTTAATGTCATTGATTCCATTAATGACCCTAGTTGTGGTAGCAATGGAAGTATTTATCTGATAAATCAGGACACTAATGCACTGACTTTTGAGTGGAATATAAATTCGTTCACTAACAATTCATATATCGAAAACGTGCCTTCCGGCGAGTATTCTGTTACCATACGTTATAATGCTTGCGAGGAGATTAGGACCTATGCGTTAGAGTCCTCCCCTAACGCATTGGAAATAGATATTGATATCGATCACATATCTTGCAATAGATCCCAGGGATCTGCTTTGCTGCATGTGTCAGGAGGGACGAGTCCATTCATAGAGAACACCACGAGTCAGCCCTTTGATTCATTGATTGGACTCACGAATCTCGATCAAGGCATTTATCATTTTTCTGTTACAGACAGTGAAGGCTGTACGCATATCGATTCACTTGAAATATTAGATCTTTCTGATGCTTTGGAAATAGATTTATCCGTGTTTCAACCAAACTGTAACTCAGAAACAGGGTCCTTCCTTATTAATGGTGTGAATGGTGGGATCAGTCCCTACAAGTTAGAGTTTAGGGGACAAACAGAATTTGATAGTGTTGCTGAGATAAGCAATTTAGACCCGGGAGCATACGAGATTGTTGTCACAGATCAAGGTGGGTGTGTGGCAAGGGACAGCTTTACCCTACAACCTCTGACCTTCGATATTGAAGTAAGTCCCAGTGATACTGTGATAGAAAGGGGTGAACTTATCGAACTAGCAGCAATGGATACCCAACCTCTCTCTCTCAGTCAATGGAGTATTAGCGGAGGTTCCGTCTTATGTACAGATTGTCTAAGTATAGAGGTGTCTCCCCAGGAGACGACACTTTATGAGTTTTTAGCCCAGAAAGGTTTGTACTGTGAAAGCCGCAGTCTCATAGAAATATCAATTATTGAGCCAGCTTATATTTTCATTCCCAATGCATTTAGTCCTAATGGTGATGGCATCAATGATGTCTTCGAAGTCGAGCATAGTGATAACATAAAATTGGAATACATTGAAGTGTTAGATCGATGGGGAGGAAGGCGGTTTGTTGCAGCAGACAATGAGGTGGGTTGGCAAGGTAATGATTGTCCTGTTGGTGTTTATATTTATAATGCTCGATTTCAAAATACAGATATTGGCTCCTTCATTCAAAGGCAAGGCTCAATTACTTTATTTAAGTAGTGTTCGAGATTTAAGTGTTGAATTGTGGAATCGTTTAAATGTTGATTTTTGCTTTTTTAAATTGTACTACTTTCAATATGACGACAAAGCTTTCCTAGGTCGAGAGAATGTTTAATTGCTTAAGCGTTTAGTTGTTTAGAGGTAGGAATACTCATTGCACGGTCGTTTTTGTTGAATTGTAGAATCGTTGAAATGTTGATTTTTATTTAAAAGGTCTCAACAGCTCCTGCGGTGAACGTAGCCTTGGCGTAGTTCACAACAGCTCAACAAATAAACAGCTCAACAACTAAACCCCTTATCACTAATTCATCAACACAGGCTTCAATCCCTTCTTAAATTTTTCACCAAAACCTGAATTATTTGGATCATAGGTGTAATCGCCAAAGTCAGCATCCAGGCCCGTTTCGGGTATCTCAGCTTCTTTATCCAGTGCCCAGAAAATACCATTGAGGGCTAATTTTCGCATAGGTGTTTCCTTAAAATCGAAAGGATGCCCCAGGGTGGTAAAGAACACCCGACCAGTCCCGCCTGATCCCTGATAAGTCTTGGTCCAGGCTACAGGGTTGGTCAGTGGATATTGATCCAATCGTCCGGCATCCTGATGATTGGATCTAAGCGATGTGCCCCGCAGAAGGGGATCGCTGTCACCATAGAGGTTGTGACTTCCACCGTCTACATGGTAAAGCCAGCTATAGGCTTCAAAATCTGTCACTCCATTTAAAATGGGATGCTCGGATTGTCCCTCGATGATTTCGACCTTGGTGAGTTTGCCATGACCATCATCAAAGTGACCATGGTGGGTGATCCATTTCTGGCCAAACACTTTAATAGGCCATTCTTCATTGTAGTAATTTTTGGTAGTATCATCTTCGTAGCGAAATGCATGTGTGGACGTACGAAATCCAACCACAGGTCGACCTGATTCTACGTAATCTGTAATGCGTTTTAGTTGATCGTCAGGGATTGCTCTAAATCTTGTGAAAATGACCATCAAATCAGCATCCTCCAACGCTTCCAATCCGCTGATAGATTTGGTGTTGTTGGGATCGACATACCCGGATGAATCCAATGAATAGCATATACTGACCTCAGCATCTAATGACTTTTGTAGTAAATTGGCCAGCATCGGCATCGACTCTTCCGACCGATACTCTTCATCACCTGTGACAAAGACCACTTTTACGGGATCTGCTGTGTTTTGAGTTTCTGCCGCTTTTTCGCTGCAACTACACACAATTAATACACTTACTAATAAGACGGGAATGAATAATCTTTCAGAAATCTTCTGCATGGTATGAAAATGAACGTGGTTAAGTTTTTTGATTATCATTGGTTCGTGGCTCAGGATGTATGTAGTGGGCTATCAACATTTTGACATTAATTATGGTACGTTAGTGTAAGTAGAACCTGTAGGAATACTTTCACCATCATGGAAGAGGCTCCCGATTGACCTTTACCATACTCGGATCAAGATACTAAATTGAGTCTACAGGGGATATTATTGCGTATGTTCTTTTACGAAGTCCCAAAAGATATGGGTTTCATACTGAGCTGCTTGTGATGACCGGGGGATACTCTAAAGGAGCACCGACGTCAGGTCATTTCAGCCGTTTCGTAAACAAAAAAAGAAAGGACTCCAAAATGAAATCCCTTCTTTGTAGATGGATAGTATTCCCAATATCTTTGGGCAGGATGCCTCTCTTTTTTATTTCTTAATCCAGCGATGCTTCAATCTCATCATCCGGATATAGCGGTAAGTTACGGAGATTATTTAACATGTTATAGGGTGTGTCAGGATTTAGCATGTGTAATAACCAACTTGTCATTCTGCCGGCCCGATCCACCATGAGGATATAGGTCACTTCTACCTCTGATTCTGAGACAGGGCGAAGCCGCCAATTGCCAAACACCTGGGTGATCGCACTTTCCTTTATTCGTTCAGGAAGCGTATTAGTCGAGCAGACCTGATCATAGATTAGCACACCATCCTGAGCATCCCATTCTTTGTGTACTGCCCAGATCAAATCACGATCTTTTCCAGGGAATGGTACATCCACTTTAGCATAAAAATGGTAGATGTCATCGGATTTCTTGTGGACCACCTTAGCTGAACGCACCTGGTCCTGCCAGTCTGCATACTTTGACACCTCATCCAGGATAGTCTCAAAGGAATCAATTGGCATACCGATGGTAGTCTTGGCTTTGAAACCTCTTACCGGAACTTCGTGTCCTTTATAGGTGAAAACTTCGATATCATTCTTATCAATGGCAAGATGCCACTGTTGATCAAGATATTGCGCATTTGCCGTAATAGAAGTAGCGAAAATTGAAACTACAAGACCAACAAAGAAAACAGGGGTAAATACTTTTGTCATAGGCTTGAAATTCAGTCATAATAGACCGTTCAAACCATGGATCTTTGGGGACCTACGAAGAAATGGTTAAAATCACATAGATGAGCCCACAAGGGTTGCAACAAAAAACAAGCCAAAGTTCCCGTATTTCTTGAATTTCCTCTGATTTATCTTCTGGGCCTGAATCATATGAAGATTTCCCATAAGGGGTAGTAGTCACTATGTTAATGACTGGGCATACTACTTATTACAAAAGAAGATGTTGCGACGGGATAAAGTTAGCTGGCAAATGTTTTATCTTTAAATGCGAAAATATGGCAAAAGGAAGAGTCATTATAGAGAATGAGCGATTTAACCTTACGGTGGAGCGGCTCTGTCATCAGTTGATTGAGCGCTATGATGACTTCAAGAACACCTGTCTCATAGGTATACAGCCCAGAGGTGTCCTTCTTTCGGACCGCATTATCAACAGACTGAAGCAGATTTTGCCAGATCAGGTGATTTGCTATGGTAAACTGGACATCACGTTTTATCGTGATGACTTTCGAATCAGAGACAGACCGCTGACTGCCAATGCCAACCAAATGGATTTTATAGTAGAGGATAAGGAGGTGGTTTTAATCGATGATGTCCTTTATACAGGAAGGACCATTCAGTCGGCACTTACCGCCTTACAGCATTATGGAAGGCCAGCAAATGTAGAACTATTGACCCTGATTGACCGACGATTTAACAGACATCTGCCGATTCAAAGTGACTATGTGGGACTGACTGTGGATGCCCTGGATGAGGCTTATGTCAAAGTTGAATGGATGGAGCAGGATCAGAGGGATCGAATTCTCCTATTTCCGGAAAAACAAAGATAGCAGGAATAAATGGCTGAAATGCAGCTAAGTACTAAGCACTTACTTGGAATAAAGTATCTCACTCAGGATGATATCCAACTGATATTCGAGACTGCAGATCGATTCAAGGAAGTGATTAACAGACCTATTAAGAAGGTGCCCTCATTGAGAGATGTGACGATTGCCAATCTGTTTTTTGAAAACTCTACGCGCACAAGAATTTCTTTCGAGCTGGCCGAAAAACGCCTATCAGCTGATGTTCTTAACTTTTCTTCTTCTGCATCTTCTGTAAAGAAAGGGGAGACGTTGCTGGATACTGTCAAGAACATTCTCAGTATGAAGGTAGATATGGTGGTAATGCGACATCCTGCACCGGGTGCTCCCCGTTTTTTGGCTGACCACATCGATGCTAATATTATAAACGCAGGTGACGGTACACATGAACATCCTACACAAGCGCTCTTAGATGCCTTTTCTATCCGGGAGAAGTTTAGTTCTTTAAAAGGGCTCAAAGTGGTGATTGTGGGGGACATTCTTCATTCACGGGTTGCCCTTAGCAATATTTTTTGCCTAAAGAAGATGGGTGCGGAGGTTGCTGTCTGTGGACCACCCACACTGATTCCTAAGCATATTGAGACGCTGGGCGTCCGGGTCTTTTACAAAATCAGAGAAGCACTGGAATGGTGTGACGTAGCCAATGTATTAAGGATACAACTAGAGCGGCAGGATATTAAATATTTTCCCTCCATTCGAGAGTATACTCAGTACTTTGGTATAGATATGCCGCTCCTGTCTTCCATTAAGTCTGACGTACTCATCATGCATCCGGGACCCATCAATCGGGGAGTGGAACTCAGCAGCGAGGTGGCAGATTCGGACAAGGCAATCATCCTGGATCAGGTGGAAAATGGAGTGGCCGTGCGTATGGCAGTACTCTATCTTCTGGCGGCTCCCCGATCAGCATCTGATTAGATTGAGGACCTATACATACTTTCTATTATATGTATTATGGTCAGAAAGGCGCTAATTGAGGCCTTTTCACGTTAATTATCTCATAAAAGTGTAATAGAGTTACTTTAATTTGATCATGTTACGTCATATTTTTGACGAAACGTTTAATAAAACAGTTACTAAATGCGATTCCTACTTACCCTCTTTGCATTATTGACCTACATAACGCAAGGCTCAGCTCAGGTCAATCAATATAGAATAGAAGGCAAATTGGAAAACTATGCACAGGACTCGATTTTTCTGGGTTACTATCATTCTGATAAGCAGTACTTGTTTGATACGGCAGTGGTGGAAGATGGACATTTTGTCATTGAAGGAACGGATACCTTGCATGATGGGGTCTACCTGATCGTCATGCCTCCTGACAATAAGTATTTTCAGATCATTATTAATGGAGAGCGAGAGTTTTCTTTCTCAGGCGATGTTAACGCTCTGGAATCCAGTCTGAAGTTTGATGGGTCAAAGGATAACACCCTCTTTTATGAAAACCTGGCCTATATCGGTGGTAAGAGAACAGAAGCCGCAACACTGAATGAGCAACTGGCAGCCGCTACCTCACCGGAGGAAAAAGAAGCCGTGCAGGACAAAATAGATGGCCTGAATGACGAAGTCATGATGTTTCAAAAGGGAATCGTGGAAAAAAATCCCGAGACACTGACGGCGGCGTTGATTAAAAGTGGTTTTAGAATCGATATTCCTGAATTTGAGGGTACGGAAGAAGAAATCAAGCTGCAGCAGTACAAATATTACAAGAAGCACTATTTTGATTATGTTGATCTATCGGATAATCGGCTCATTCGTTCTCCTCAACATGTCTTGTATGATAAGGTGACGTATTACCTTACTAAACTGACACCGCAACATCCTGATTCGATCATTACCAGCATTGATTACTTACTACCCAAGCTGGAAGGAGATGAAGAAAACTATAAGATATTTTTAATCAAGTTTCTCAATGACTATGCTGCCAGTAAAATTGTCGGTATGGATGCGGTATATGTGCACCTGGCCCTGAATTATTATGCTAAGGGGAAAGCACCCTGGGTGGAGGAAAGTCAGCTCAATAAAATAATTGCAAACGCGAGAGATGCGGAAGGTACCTTAATTGGGAAAATAGCTCCAAACTTTACAGTACAATTGAGAGATAGCACCGATATATCTTTACATGATATCAACTCACCCTACACGGTACTGGTATTTTTTGCACATAATTGTGGACATTGCAAGGAGACTATGCCGGAATTAAATGAGCTGTATCCTGATCTGAAACAAAAGGGTATCGAGGTAATGGCGGTATGTACCAAAGTCGGAAGTGATGAGCCACCCTGTTGGGAGTTTGTTGATGAATTCAATCTGGAAGGATGGATCAACGCATCGGATAAAACCGGTGGTAGATCTTTTATGCACTCTCTTTTCAATATTAAAAAGACACCCAAGTTGTTGGTGCTGGATGAAAACAAAAAAATACTAAGTAAGGAGCTCAGTCCTGAACAATTGTTGCAATATTTTGATCAGGCACTGAAGGAGGAGGCCAGTACGAATTAAAAAATAAGGATCCGGGATGAAACATCATTTGTTGGTCATAGTACTCACACTGCTGACTTACTCTGCCCTGGGACAAATTTATACAGGGTCAGATGGTACAGTAGTCTTTGTTTCGGAGGCCCCTCTGGAGACGATAAAGGCCACATCTTCTACGTTGAAAGGTGCTGTAGATCCATCTCAGAATACCTTTGCTTTTTCAGTTGAAATCGCTTCATTTGATGGATTTAACAGTACACTGCAAAAGACACATTTCAATGAAAACTATCTGGAAAGTAGTAGGTATCCTACTGCATCTTTTTCCGGTGAAATAATTGAAGAAGTGGATTGGCAGGCTGAGCAGGTGTATGAGGTGAGAGCCAAAGGCATACTGAAAGTACACGGTGTCGAGCAGGAACGTATCATTAAGGGTACATTGACCATCGCCGGAGATCGGATCGAAATAGCCAGCGAATTTACAGTCCTGCTCTCGGAGCATCGAATTTCTATTCCAAAGATAGTAGCCCAAAAAATCAGCAAGGAGATTAATGTCGTCATCAGCTCCTCTTTGAGTTCAAATGAAACCGAGTGAGAAGGCTACTGACAGTATGGGTTTTTACATTACTGTCCGTCTGTTTCTGTCTTGCCCAGGTACCGTATTTTATTGACCAGGAATTCGATCACCAGCCTATTCAATCAGTTAATGTGATTGAAATGGATCACCGGGGGATGATTTGGTTGGGTACTGATGCGGGACTCTACCGATACGATGGTGATAAGTATCAATCTCTGGTTGGTGATCACTCCCTCCACGCGAAGGAAATCACAGCCATCTATGCTGACTACAAAGAAAAAGGCCTGTTATGGATCGGATATCGGGACGGTACGATTGCTACACTGGGTACTGATCCTATGGGGTTGATGCAGTGGTCAATTGAAGAAGGAAATCCGAAGGCAAGGATTACGGGCATACTTCGTGATTCATCTGGCACCCTTTGGATAGCTACCTATGGGGAAGGTCTTTACCTACACAATGGAATACACTTGTATAATTTCAATGTGGATGATGGTCTTGCCGACGATCAGATATATTCCATGGCACTCGCTTCATCTGGAGAAGTCTGGGTGGCCACAGACCATGGTGTGAGTATCTGCAGCTGGGAAGAGGGTACAAAGAGGATCAGAAATTTGGATATAAATGCGGGTCTTCCGGATGAAATTGTATACAAAATTGTGGCGACTGGTCAGGGCATGTGGTTGGGATTTCATAACGAAGGATTTTGCTACTACGACCTCCTCACTGAGTCGATTTCTGTGCAATCTTTGGCGTGGCCCCATGGTACTATATTGGACATGGCTCTGGCTCCGGATCAGTCCCTGTGGCTGGTGACGCAGTCAGGCGGTCTTGTAAAATATGATCTTAAGGACTCGACGCATGTTCAAATTCCCATGGCTGATATGCAAATATCCGGACCATTATGTCTTGATTACGAGGGAAATTTGTGGGTCGCCGTAGATCAGCGAAAGCTTCTGCGAGCAAGTCTCAATGTACAATTACAAAGTTTAGAGATAGGCGATGTACAAGCTATAATCCGTGGTGAGGGAGATCTGTATTGGATTGGCACGGCTAACGGATTGTACTCTATGGATAAGATGGGTGTGAGGAAGATTACAGGGTTTGATGGAAACATTCTATCGCTGTACAGAGATCCTTATGGTTCTATTTGGGTGGGTACTTTTGGAGATGGGATTTTTTGCCTGGATCCAGCGTCAGGAAATAAAATTAGTCTGACAGAACGTGATGGCCTGGCTAATGGCAGCATCTTTTCCATAGACGGATATGGTGATAGAATCTGGTTAGCAACGCTAGGAGGTATCGTCGAAATCCACAATGTCCGAAATGTTTTTAGAACTGGTAAAATAGATTTTATCAATCTCAACAACCAGAAGGGACTGGATGCAAATTTCTTCATCAGTGTATTTGTGGATTCAAGGGATCGTGTGTGGTTTGGTACGGATGGTCAGGGTGTAAATGTGCTGGCAGGTGAAGTAGTCACCAATCTCCTATATGAAGGAGAACTCCCTATGAGAACTGTTTACTGTTTTGCGGAGGACGGGGCAGGTCGTATCTGGATGGGATCTGCACAGGATGGGCTGGTTTGGTACGAGGATTCACTTTATGGTCAATACATCAGGGATAACAGTATGACCAGTAATGTGATTTCCTCTATTGCTGTGGATACATATGGGGACCTTATCAT
>JAUILM010000120.1 GCA_030432855.1 Bacteroidia bacterium | reverse complement strand
GAGGAAGAAACCAGTGATGTAAATGTGTACATATTTTCGGAGACTCAGGCTACTGAAGAGTTCGCTTCCGACATGATGAAGAAATGGAGAGTAGGGGAAGAAGTGACTTTTCCGGAAAATCACATCATGGCAAAGAGACCACTTTCTATAACCGAATCTCTGCTACCAGACGGGTATGAAGTGGAGAGGGATGATATCCTGAAAAGAGCCCAGACAGAATGGCAATTTGTGGTCCTCTCTGCAAAGCTCTACAAGTCGTATAAGGAGGAACTGGAGGAGTTTAAGGAAAAGATTAAGGAACTACCCAAATTTGAAAATCAGATATGGGAAGATCTTAAGGGTTTTTGGTCTAAAGTCCAGGAGCAGGTAAGAGAAAAGAATTTGTTCAGGGATCATGCCAATGGGATTCGAGAACATACCAATCAACTCTTTGATCAGTTGAAAACCATGCGAAAGGATCTGGACCAGGAGTTTAACACCTTATCTCAAAAGCATGCGAAAAACTTCAGAGAGAAATTGGATGAGATTGAGAAGAAAGTGGAAGATGGCCTGAGTTTACAGCCCATTTTTCAGGAACTCAAGGACATTCAACGGAATTTTCGCGATACCAAGTTCACACGAGAACACCGCTCTCAGGTATGGAAGAAGCTAGATAGTTTGTTCAAGACCGTAAAGGAGAAGCGATTTGGATCCGATGCTTCAAATCGCACCAGCCCTGCGGAGCGATTGAAGAGAAGATATCAGGGTTTGCTTAACGCGATTGAGAAGATGAACCGCTCCATTGATCGCGATAAGAGAGATTTGAAGTTTCAGAATGATCGCATTAATGATGCTGATGGATCTCTGGAAGCACAATTGAGAGCTGCCAAGACTACAATGATTGAGGAGAGAATACGCTCTAAGGAGGAGAAGTTGGCAGAAATGAAAAAGACCCAGTCAGACCTTGAGAAAAGAATGGAGTCTCTAAAGCGCAAAGAGGAAAAGATGAAGGCTGAACAGAAGGTTGAAGAAGCTAAAGAGGCCATCAAGGAAAAAATTGCTCAGGATATAAAGGAAGCCGAGGCCAAAAGATCCGAAGATGATACTATACTCAAAGCTGCCGAAGCGATCAAAGACAGTACTTCTCCCAGTCAGCCAGCTGAGAAGAAGGAATCATTAACACTGATCGAATCTATCGAAGAAGGTTTCGAAGATGTTGTTGATACCATCAAGGCAGTGGCCTTTGTGATAGAGCAGAAAGTAGAATCTGCAATCGAAGAATGGGATGACGAAGAAGAGTGATTCTCCCCACCCCTTACTTTTGATTTGATCTTTTCTTATCCCTGGATAGCTTTAATACCGGGAAGTTCCTTACCCTCAAGGTATTCGAGCATTGCACCCCCACCGGTAGAGACAAAGCTCACTTCATCTGCTAATCCCATTTGTTTAACGGCGGCTACGGAATCACCACCTCCTATGAGACTGAAGGCTCCGTTCTTAGTGGCTTCCGCTACCGCGGTTGCAATGGATTTGGTTCCGTTAGCAAAGTTTGACATCTCAAATACACCCATCGGACCATTCCAGAGAATGCATTTGGCAGAGGCAATCGCTTCAGAGAAGGACTTTACAGCTTTCGGTCCTATATCCAGACCCATCCATCCGGACTCGATCTGGTCGGTGTCCGATACGTTGGAAGCGGCATCATTAGAAAATGAATCTGCCACCACAGAGTCTTCTGGCAGCAACAGTTTTACTCCGTTTTCCTTTGCTTTTTCGATAAGTTTCAGAGCAAGATCCAGCTTGTCCTCCTCTACTAGAGAATTTCCGATCTCACCTCCGGTCGCTTTGGCAAAGGTATAAGCCATTCCACCACCTACCATGAGGATATCTACAAAATCGAGCAGTTTTTCAAGTAGGAGGATTTTATCAGAAACTTTTGCACCACCGACGATGGCAGCAAGAGGACGAGGTGGATTCTTAAGTACTTTGTCCGCATTCTTTATCTCACTTTCCATCAAAAAGCCGAAGCTCTTATTGCTGGGTTCAAAGAAGTTGGCTACGGTCGTTGTGGACGCATGCGCTCTATGGGCAGTGCCAAAGGCGTCATTGATGTACTGATCTGCGAGGGTAGACAAGGTGCGTGCAAATTCCTCATCACCCTTTGCCTCCAGTGGCGAAAATCTTGTGTTTTCGAGGAGTAATACCTCCCCGGGTTTTAAAGCTGCACTGAGTGACTTTGCTTCAGGCCCTACGGTATCCGAGGCAAATTTTACATCCCGATCCAACACCTTTGACAGATAAGGTACGATATGCTTTAAGCTGAATTTCTCAACATCAATGCTTCCATCCTCTTTTTTCTTTTTCTGAGGGCGACCCAGGTGTGACATCAGGATTACGGCTGCACCGTCCTCAAGGACCTTCTTAATGGTAGGAAGGGCACCCTGGATACGCGTATCATCCGTGACCTCAAAGTCACTATTTAAGGGCACATTAAAGTCAACCCGAATAAGTACTTTCTTACCTGCAACATCAAGATTCATAACATTCTATTTTGTGGTTATCAGCTCTGTTTGTGCGCAAAAATAGAATAAACCCTCAGATTGTAAATACTCATTTTTGTACCCCGATAGCAGGATTTTAGTATCCTTTAGCTGTACCTTCATGGATGTAAAACCAACTATCAACGATGAGAATAGCATTGATTGCACATGATGGCAAAAAAGCAGAAATGGTCTCGTTTGCATTGCAGCATAGTACATTGCTGAAGAATTCAGAGCTTTTTACCACAGCTACTACCGGTAAACATATGGAACAGGCAGGTCTTCAGGTCACTAAGGTTTTATCCGGGCCGCAAGGTGGCGATGCCCAAATAGCTGCCATGGTCGCCACACGTCAATTGGATGCCGTGATTTTCTTCCGTGATCCATTGGATAAGCATCCTCACGAGCCAGATGTGCAGATGCTAATGCGTCTTTGCGACGTTCACAATATTCCACTTGCAACCAACTTTGCTACGGCTATGTTGATATTGGAAGGATTACAGAAATGATCGGTAGAGTCCATGACAAAGGAAGAATTTGATAGCATTTCAGACACGATACCTAAAGAGCCTGGAGTATATCAATTTATTGACAAGAATGAGAAGATACTGTATGTAGGTAAAGCCAAGAATCTGAAAAATCGGGTTTTCTCATACTTCAATGGACAGAAGCACCAAATGAATAAAACCCGGGTCATGCTTAAACATGCCCGTCGTGTCGAGGTGACCGTGGTAGACTCTGAAAGCGATGCTTTCCTTCTGGAAAATACTCTGATCAAAAAGTTTCAGCCCAGATACAATGTGAATCTTAAAGATGGCAAATCATACACGTATCTATGCATTAAGAATGAACGGTTTCCCAGGGTGTTTTTTACACGGCGTCTGATAAAGGATGGTTCTACCTACTTTGGACCCTACACATCGAAATGGAGAGCTAAGGTGCTACTGGATTTAATCAAAGATCTTTTCCCTCTCCGTACCTGCAATTACCATCTTTCACAGGAAAACATAGAAGCCGGTAAGTTTAAGGTATGTCTTGAGTACCATATCAAAAACTGTAACGGCCCTTGTGTGGATCTTGAACCGGAAGACGAGTACCTTGAGCGAATAGAGCAGGTCAAAAACATACTCAGAGGTCATTTTAAACCCGTACGGGATCATCTCTTGTGTGAGATGAATAAAGCTGCGGCAGATCTTGATTTTGAAAGAGCACAACGATGGAAGGACAAGATGGTCGCTTTTGAAGATTATCAGGGCAAGTCAACCGTAGCCAATATTAACCTGAAAGATGTTGATGTCTTTTCCGTGGATATTGATCGCGAAGAGGCACTGGTACATTATATGAAAGTGATTAATGGTGCTGTGATCAACACTTTTGTAGCAGAAATTGCGCTCAAGATTGCTGAGGATCCGGAAGATATTTTATCCTTTGCTATTCCCAGAATTCGAGAGAAATTTAATAGTCAGGCACCAGAAATATTGGTTCCCATTCCAATTGAAATAGCAGATGCTTCTACAAAAATCACGGTGCCTAAAATTGGGGATAAAAAGAAATTGCTCGAACTGTCAGAGAAGAATATTACGCTTTTCAAATTACAGAAGCGACGTGAAGAGATGAACCGAAAAGGTAAGGTCTCCCATGCTGAACGCATCATCAAGACGCTGCAAGATGATCTGCAGATGGACGAATTACCGTTCCATATAGAGTGCTTTGACAACTCCAACATTCAGGGAAGCCATCCTGTCGCTGCATGCGTGGTTTTTAAGAATGCAAAACCTGCCAAGAAGGATTATCGTCATTACAACATCAAGACCGTCAAAGGTCCGGACGACTTCGCCTCTATGGAAGAGGTGGTATTTAGACGCTATCGCAGACTTATTGAGGAGGGGGAAGATTTGCCTCAGCTCGTTATTATTGATGGTGGCAAGGGACAATTAAGCGCTGCTATGAAAAGCATCGAACAGTTGGGTCTACAGGATAAAATTACTGTAATCGGAATTGCAAAAAGATTAGAAGAAATTTTCTTTCCCGGCGATTCGATCCCTCTCTATATCAACAAAAAATCCGAGTCACTGAAGCTCATCCAACAACTGAGAAATGAAGCACACAGATTTGCTATCACATTCCACAGGTTGAAAAGGTCGCAACGATTTACCAGTACTGAGCTTACTGATATAAAGGGTATCGGCAAGAAAACAGCGGAAAAGCTTCTATTACATTTCAAATCTGTCACCCGACTTCGTGCAGCATCACAAGAAGAAATCGAAGAGGTGGCCGGAGCAAAAACTTATTCGTTACTGAGGGACTACTTTGATAAGAAAGCGGCTGAGGTTGTAGAGTCTGATCAGGACGAGTCCGGAGCTTAGTGTCAATTCAGAAATTAAAATTATTGAGTTTTGTTCTTGAGAATGACAACACCATGAGTGTTGCTTCGATTACTCATGGTACTGCTACTTCCGATGACCAGGTCAATATCTCCATCCTGGTCATAGTCGGCACCATCCATAACCAGCCAGGGTCCTTCAGTACTGATCTCCAAACTGTACGCTAGAAAAGCCCCGTCATCCTGAAGGAAGTATAGGAATCCTTCTTCTGGTGTCTCTACTATGTCCGGAAAGTATGAGATAACAGCAAAGTCTAGATCATTGTCCTGATCAAAGTCCTCAGCAATGACTTTGAATGCTCCATTGATCTGATAAAATGCCTTCTCCTCGTAAGACATCCCGCTTGCATCCTGGCCGTAAAAAATATGTACCCCGTGGTAGGGCTTCATGAGGGGCTTGTAGTCGCCATTATCTCCATTGACATAGATGATATCCTGTAGTCCATCTTTGTCCACATCGGTCATGGTAAAAAAGGTAGAACCATAGGATGGAGGAAACCGAAGTACAGGTCTTCGGGATTCAAATGTGCCATCCATCTTGCCCTGATAGTAGAAAATACCTTCGTCACCCTGTGCCATCAGGACGACGATATCTTTGATTTGATCCTGGTTCAGATCAAGAAAGTAGGACTTAATTGCTCCGGGCAGTTGGTCAAGTATCATCTCCTGATAGGACGTGTCTGTTTTTTGATAGAGCGTAAAGGCTCCCAGGTGATATCCAAATTCATTGACGATGAAATCATAGCCATGGTTGTGCTCTATGGGGAGGATATCTACTGGTCGGCGCAGATCGGTCAGGACTTTAGATTGTTTCCCAAAGGGCTGTGTCGATAGTTCAAATAAAGCTCCTTGCCTTTGATCATTGGGATGAATCAGACCCATGCACAAAAGCAGATGTTTATCATCTAGTTGCAGCATCTTTGATGGGGCACCGTCTACAAAGATGCTATCGAGTAACTGCGTTTCATATTGATACCGATAAAGGTGTTCATTTTCACCACTTCCGTACCACAAAACATTGTCGATAGTATCAAATTGAACCAGAGATGCAGATCGTGCTTCCTTTGATGTCGGCAGGGAAATGATATCAAATAAAGCACCCTTACCTTGATGAATCGTATAGTCTTTTTGCACGATAAGAGTGTCAGGAGCATGCTGATCAAAATAGGATTTGATAGCGAACCAGGAAGCTTCATTTAGTGTGGGAGCGTTAGGGATCAGACCAGTGTACTGCATTTCACGTTTTTTATCCAGTTCTTCGAACGTGGTTTGCATACCAAGGCGTGCTCCCATCTCCGGCAAAACGATATCGTGCCAAACGGCACGAGTGAGCAGTGTAGGTTCAGGAGGTAGATGACAGGTACTACAGTAGGTCATAGTAAGGGCCTCTCCCGGATGTGGAGGTGTCTTCTGACAACTCACCATCAAAATGAAAACAAAGATCAAATGAAGTACGCCATAGTGTACTCTTGCATGCATCTCTCCCCTGCGGAGGTTCGTCACTTTCACTATATTGATCCGATCAATCTGCAAACATTCAATTTTATGCGCCTATATGGAGCCATTTTATTGATGGCAATACTGGCATGCCAAAATCAGAAAAATTCCCCGATTACTGATCAGGGTCTGTTGGAATATATCATTCCGTCATCCTATCAGGACTCCACAATATCGGCACTTTCAGCATCTGTGCCTTTTGGAGCGGTAGCCGTTGGACCCAGAAGAGTGCAGATTCAATCCAACAATTTAAATGTGATCGGTCATTTAAAAGGAAATTATTACGGATCTAAGATGAGGGATTTGAAAATTGCACCTCTCTTTCTTTCAGCTAACTATCAGGAGAACCAGGATCCGGAAGCCATCATGCGGAACCTCATGACCTCGAATCCTACCGTCATGGTTGACAGTAAACCTGGTAGCTGCACTCTTCGCTATGGTGCTGAATTGGAAGTTGAGTTATCAGCAGCAAGCAGCGCCGCCTTTCACCAGTACACTCTGGATGAGGAAGGTTATCTGGCAATGGTTATAGGCACGTTCGATCAGCATGGATCTACACACTTACAAGTCGAAGAAAATCCTCTCCAATTCAATCTACAAGTCGATGCTGATCAATGTTTTTCATTACAGTTCTCGCAACCCTCTGTTAAAAGGGATCAATTGATGATTGATTCAATCCTTTGTGACATCCTGGTATTTGAGATGGATGAAAATCCACTGCAATTGAAGGTTGGTTATGCGCACACTGTAGAGGCAGCTGCCCTGACTGCAGATACTCTTGGATCCTCAATGACTGAAGTGAGAAATGCGGCTATCCTCGCCTGGCAAGATGTAATCAATTCTATTGAGGTGAATACACCATCACAGGAACTTCTCAATGAGTTCTATACCGCCCTGTACTATTGCTACCATTTCCCCGTCAGGAATCCGCAGAGAAGTAGGACTGCTGGTCATCATTTCAAAAAATTTCCACCGGATTTTGAGGAGTCACTTTTTTCGCTCTTCACCATATTGAGTCCAGAACTTATTAGTGACATGGTGGCCTCATATTTGGCCGCAGACTCCCTTACCGAATCACATGTCAGTGCCTTCACCGAGGCCTATTTAAAGGGATTCAGAGAAGAGGGATCGCAAATGTATGATCGAATTTCGGAAGTTAATCTAACTGGTGAGCTAGTGACGGATGCACATCTGTACTGGTGTCTTTCGCAGATTGCCCTGCTACAAAATGATCTGACAAGATATGCCGAATATGTAGAGGCTTTGGGCAGCCTGGAAGATCAGTTTCTATCCGGAGATGACAGACCTGTTTTTGTACCTTTTGATATGCGGTTGGTGGTCACATCATTTGAAACCACCGGTTTATATGACACGTTGCTTACTGAGTTCATAGACACGAAATCTGGAGATGTATTGAACCATCTTCCCTATCTGTTTAACCACAGTGGGAGTGCCTGGAAGACGCAGGAGAAAGTGATAGAAGTACTGAATGCGGGTCTTCACAGTCAACGACTACACGAAAGCCAGGTGGCTGCCTGGACGGTTTTTACACATTTGGGCTTTTATCCTGTGCATCCACCGGAGGGAGTTTATGTGATCGGTGTGCCTTCATTCACGAGGGCAGAGATTCATTTCGATACAGGTACATCATTTATTCTGAGAGGACGATTTCGCATTCCTGAAAATTTCTATGTGCAAGTGGGGACATTACAGGAAGAGCCATTGACCAGATCCTATGTTCGGCAGTATGAAATTGTAGAAGGGGGTGAAATGATTTTAGAGATGGGGCCTGTCCCTAACTATTTACATTGGAGTGATTTGGAAGCTGCTCCACCCTCTCTCAGCGACCCGGATATTGAATAAAATGATGACCAAATAGGTATCAATTTTTGCCTTTCAAACTTACATTTGGGGTATTCACACAATCGATTGCATTCTTTTTGAATTACGCAAAGTATTTTATTTCCTTTGTTGGTGATAAACTTCAAAAAATTTTGAATTCGCACCTTGTAAGCATCGGTTTCGTTTTCCTCTGGATTGTGTTGAGCTGCCAGGTCAATGACCAAAGACCCGTTTCGGCGAGTGATCAATTATTTGAGTTAAAGGATGGAAGTAGTACCGGAGTCGACTTTACAAATAAGGTAGAAGATCAGCTTGGCTTCAACATCCTCTCTTATCGAAATTTTTACAATGGTGGCGGTGTTGCCATCGGGGATATTAATAATGATGGTTTAAGTGACATCTACTTCACAGCCAATATGGGCCCTAATGCCTTGTACCTAAACAAGGGAGATTGGCAATTTGAAAATATTGCTGAAAAAGCCGGTGTAGTTGGCACTAAAAATTGGAGTACAGGAGTCACCATGGTCGATATCAATGATGATGGCTGGCTGGACATCTATGTATGCAATAGTGGCAACGTAGATGGCGAAGACAAGGAAAACGAATTATTTGTCAATAATGGAGATGGTACCTTCCGGGAATCTGCTTCCTACTATGGTTTGGATGATAAAGGCTGGTCCACCCATGCCGCATTCTTTGATTACGACGCGGATGGTGATCTCGACTGTTATGTATTAAATAACAGCTTTACGAGTCCTGAAAGATTAGCCGCCAGAAACTCCACAAGGGACGAACATGATCCGCTGGGGGGTGATAAGTTATTTCGCAATGATGATGGCCAGTATGTAGATGTGACCCAATCATCAGGCATTCATTCAAGCTCTATCGGTTTTGGCCTGGGCCTGGCAGTGGGAGATATCAACGGTGATTTTTGGCCCGATATATATATCAGCAATGATTTCTGGGAGCGCGACTACATGTACATTAATCAGGGGGACGGCACCTTCAAAGATGAGCTGGAACTGAGAACTGACTATGTCTCTGGATCTAGTATGGGATCCGATTTGGGTGATCTGAATAATGATGGATATCCCGAAATTTTTACAACCGACATGTTACCGCCTGACAATTACCGTCTGAAGACGATGACAGACTTTGGACCAAATTACCAGGATGACATTAAATACAGAGCTGCCTTCTATTACCAGTATTTACAAAACTGTCTGCAAGTAAATACTGGGATGGATTACTTCACCGAACAGGCGCATATCAGTGGTCTGGCAGCAACAGATTGGAGTTGGGGGGCATTATTTTTCGATTTTGATCTGGATGGTTTGCAAGATGTTTTTGTGAGTAATGGCATCTTTCATGATATAACCGATCTGGATTTCCGTGACTTTCTGGGCGATCGATCTGCCGTGGATGCGGTAGTTGAAAAAAGGGGATACATCGATTTTAGGGATTTCCTGAAAGAATTGTCATCTACGCGGATAGTAAACGCGGCTTTCCTGAATCGAGGTGATCTCAACTTCGATAAAGTGTCAGAATCCATTGGTCTCGGCGAACCATCCTTTAGCAATGGATCGGCATATGGTGATCTGGATAATGACGGAGATCTCGATCTCGTGGTCAATAATGTCAATATGCCTGCTTTCGTGTATGAATCCAGGGCAAGAGAAACTACTAACCACCACTTTCTAAAAATAAAATTACAGGGTAAACCGGGCAACAAGTTTGGCTATGGAGCTAGAGTCGTGATTCGATCCCATGGACAGCAGCAGTCTGGAGATATGATGCCGGCCAGAGGTTTTCAAAGTAGTATGGATCCATCGCTGGTTTTTGGATTGGGTATTGGATCTATCGATACACTTGAAATTACATGGCCATCACGGGTGCGGCAAATAATTGTGAATCCTGACATTGATACCACTTTGACACTTAGTGAAGTGGATGCAGTACTTCCCGTAGCAAAGCAGGTAGAAAATGCATACCAGACTATTTTTAAGGAGGTGAATGGAGCGGATATAACACATGTAGAAAACCAGTATTATGATTTTCAGCATGAGGAATTATTGCCTCATAAGCTCTCTAACGAAGGCCCCAAGGTCGTAGAGGGTGATATCAACAATGATGGGCTGGATGATTTTATACTGTTAGGTTCTCATGGGATGGCCGATCAGTGCTACTTCCAGAATGAAGATGGATCTTTCAGATTTATACAGCAACCCCAATTTGAGCTGGATAAGGAAGGAGAAAGCAGTGCCGGGCTTCTTTTTGATGCGGACAATGATCAGGATTTAGATCTAATAGTCGCACTGGGTGGTAATGAATATCAACGAGGCTTTGGATCCTTCTATGTGAAATATTACCAGAATGATGGGTCGGGCACTTTAAATAAGGTATTCATGGGGGCCCCTGAAGTAGCAGGATTCATTTCATGTATAGATGCATATGACTATGACCGTGATGGTGATTTGGACCTATTTCTAGGAGGAAGGGCTGTCCCGGGTAATTATGGCTTGAGTCCGAGATCATTTTTACTCAGGAATGAGAATGGTCAGGCATGGACAGA
>JAUILM010000949.1 GCA_030432855.1 Bacteroidia bacterium | reverse complement strand
ATTCAATACATCAAGTCATCTCGCAGATTTGCCTTTTCTGCATGTATAGTAATGGCTCTTGGCTTTGTTTCAATTTTTGCACCATTTATAGCTAATGATGTTCCGATTGTGATTGTAAATGAGCATGGAGTCGAGTGGCCCATATTAAGTGCGCGTTTTGATGGTGATTCCATTAAAGATTCATATAGAAATCTAGATGAGAGTAGTTGGGCTCTATTCCCATTGATTCCCTATAACATGGATACCAACTTGAAGCAGAGATTTCTCCATCCCGGATCCATCGATACCGTAGGAAATCTCACAACCCGTCACTGGCTAGGCACAGACCGGCTGGGTAAGGACGTGGCTGCAGGTCTCATCTATGGCTGTCGCAATTCAGTTTTCATTGCTTTGCTTGCTATGGTGATATCCGTGTTGCTGGGAGTATGTATTGGTGGATTGGCAGGATATTTTGGAAATCATCTTTGCAGAGTCTCGATAGGCTCACTTGTCCTGACCGTGTCACTGGTACTGTACTTTGTTTTCCTCGCTGCGCATCATCGATTAGAAGCCGTCCCAATAGTGATAGCGATGGTTCTTTACATGATTCTATTATTTATGGTACACCGCAGGGACCAGAAAGCATGGAAGGTGGATTTCCCGTTGGACGGTTTGGTACTGAGGATTATAGAAATTATACAGTCTCTGCCTGGATTATTAATATTACTGGTCATTGCCTCATTGATTGCAAGACCCACATTCTTTGGTCTGGCTGTCATCATCGGATTATTAAGATGGCCGGGAGTGGCGAAGTATGTAAGAGCCGAGGTGCAAAAAACCAGGGAAGAAGACTATATCCTGGCTGCGCGGATTTCAGGTTTACATCATCTAAAGATCCTTACGAAATATGTGCTTCCCAGGACGGTAGCACCCATTGTGGTGATTTTTTCATTTGGTTTTGCAGCCGTCGTTTTGCTGGAGTCTACACTTTCTTTTCTGGGGATTGGTGTACCTATCGGAGATTTGACCCTGGGCAATCTACTGGGACAGGCTAAAGATCGACCTCAGGCATGGTGGCTGGCTGTCTTCCCGGGAGGGATGATTTTTCTTATTGTAGCCTCATTAAATGCGCTGGGAGATCAATTCAGAAGTTTATGGGAATCAAAAGACTAAGTATGGCATTTCATTTGTGATTAAAAGCCTTTTAAAACTTCGGACTTTTGACGTTCTTGCGCATCTTTTTTGAAAATAGGTTACTCTTTCTTGACTTTGATATGTTTTTACGCTTTTTGACATTTTTAGCTTTGATCTCAGCAGGACAACCTTCCCGGTTACAGCTAGTAAGGGTTGTCGTTCCTCCTGCTAGAAAAGAGGCTATCATCAAAAAGTACAGGCATTTTCTCAGTCTACTCATGTTCCCAATTTCTCATTTACTTTGTAAACCTGTCTATAATGGGTGTACAAAAAATTTGATATTTACGTTTAACATCTAATTTGCAGTTAAAATCGTGCCAGATGAAGGATTTTTCTTTCGTGTCAAATGCTCATTCCACCTTCATTGATGACCTGTACAAGAAGTTTCGTCAGGATCCTGAAAGTGTAGAACCCGGTTGGCGGACTTTTTTTCAGGGCTTTGACTATGCTTCTAATGGTAGTAGTTCTTCTACTTCTGTTGATACAGACGTTCACAAGGAATTTAGCGTTCTTTCAATAATTCATGGATTTCGTACTCGCGGGCATCTGCTCAGCACGACCAATCCCATTCGACAAAGAAAGGATCGAAAGCCGCATTTGGAGTTATCAGATTATAATCTTAGCGATAGTGATCTTGACAAGACTTTTGCTGCATCCGAGGAAATCGGAATACAGGGAGGAACCCTCAGGGACATCCTCACCAAAATGCAAACCATTTATAATGGAAACATTGGGTACGAAATAGCCCACATAGAGGATAAGGAGAAGCGTATGTGGCTACGCGATCAGATTGAGGGAAGGAATCTTTCGGATGATTTTGGGATACCACAGGAGAAGAAGCGACGAAT
>JAUILM010000119.1 GCA_030432855.1 Bacteroidia bacterium | reverse complement strand
GAAGATCGTGCGATTTGCAAAATGATACCGCTTTCTTAAGATCAAGAATCTGTAGTGCCGGATTGGAAGGTGTTTCCAGAAGTAACATCTTGGAATTGGATTGCACCGCGGAACTCCATTCATCTATATCGGTTCCATCTACATAGGTGAAGGTGATACCAAACCTGGGAAGCAGACCGGAAAGAATCTGATGGGTCGAGCCAAATAAGGAACGACTGGCAATGATGTGGTCACCAGACTGCAAGATCGAAGCAAGACTGGCCCAGACAGCTGCCATACCTGAGGCAGTGGCAAATCCTGCTTCAGCTCCTTCAAGGACACACATCTTTTCTATGAATTCATTCAGATTAGGATTAGCATATCTACTATATACATCTCCTTCGATCTCACCTGCAAACATGCCCGCCATTTGATTCGCATCTTCGAATACAAAGCTGGAGGTAAGAAACATGGGGGTACTATGTTCCCTGAAATCAGTGCGATTCATCTGGGTGCGAATTGCTTCCGTATCCTTGTGGTATTTCATCACTATTGCGGTGTTATCGTGAAGTCATATGTGATGGTAGCAGTATGTTTTAGCAATTGTGCTACCGAGCAGTAAGATTCAACACTAAGGGCAATGGCTTTTTGTGCTTTTTTGGGTTTTATATCTCCGAAGAGATGAAAAACCATATGAATCTTCTTGTATTCAGAATGGTTATCGATGTCCTCGCGAGTTGCTGTGATATCAATCTTAATGTCTTTCAAATCCTGTCGTTGCTTCTGAAGAATCAGGATCACATCAATGGAGCTGCAACTTCCTAATCCCATGAGTACCAGTTCCATAGGTCTCACACCCTTGCCGGTCCCACCGATTGCGGGTGATCCATCTGTTTCTACTGTATTCCCCTGAGCATTGCTGCTGGTTAGGTGAAATTGACCCGATGTTCTCTCAAGGCTTATCTTAACTTCTCCCATGTATTTGTAGTTGATGCTGCAAATGTGTAAAATATTTACAGCTAATCTCATGGTTTGAAGTCTTTATCTTCTTTTCAGCTTATTATCTTGCACCTTCATGGAAGCAGAAAATTTGAAGGTCCTGAAGTACGAACACCCATTTCATTTGGAATGTGGAGCTGTCTTGCCGGAGATTGAAATAGGATATCACACCTATGGAAAGTTGAATGCTACAGGTTCTAATGTGGTTTGGATATGCCATGCTTTGACTGCCAATTCAGATCCTATGGAGTGGTGGCCGGGATTGGTAGGTGAGGGAAAGCTATATGATCCCGAGAGACATTTCATAGTCTGTGCCAATACGCTCGGTTCGTGCTATGGTAGTACCAATCCTACTTCGATAAATCCTGAAACCGGTGAGCCTTATGGCGTCAGCTTTCCACTGATTACGATCCGAGACATTGTGAAGGCACACCAAATACTGAAGATTGACCTTGGTGTCAAGTCAATCAGCCTGGCTACTGGTGGATCTATGGGTGGACAGCAGATTTTGGAATGGGCCATCATGGAGCCAAATCTTATCCAAAAATTGGTGGTAATTGGTACGAATGCCAAACATTCTCCGTGGGGAATCGCTTTTAATGAAGCACAGCGTATGGCAATAGAAGCGGACCCAACATGGAGAGAGAATACCCCTGACGGGGGCAAGAGTGGCCTTGAGGCGGCTCGGGCACTTGCCATGCTTAGTTATAGAAATTATGAAGCGTATCACAGAACGCAGATGGATGATGAGGCTGGAATTGACAATTTTCGGGCTAGCTCTTATCAAAGGTATCAAGGTTTGAAGCTAAGTCGTCGCTTTAGTGCGCTGGCTTATTATACATTATCCAAAGCAATGGATTCTCACAATCTGGGGAGAGAACGTGGGTCCGTGACGGAAGCACTTTCCATGATTCGATCAAAGAGTCTTATTTTCGGAATCGCTTCGGATTTCCTATTTCCAATTAGTGAGCAGTCCTTCATAGTGGATCATATACAGGGAGCTGAATTACATGTCATAGATTCTCCATTTGGGCATGACGGATTCCTTATCGAATTTGATCAGATATCTGATAGAGTATTGCAATTTGTGGGAAATCAGTTTTAATTTTTGATAGAAATAGAGACGATGACAAAGCATAATAGATATAAGAAGTTATTGGTAGCAAATCGTGGAGAGATCGCTATTCGGGTATTGAGAGCTGCCTCTGAATTGAAACTGCGTACGGTTGCCATTTATACATACGAGGACAGATATAGTCTACATCGATACAAAGCCGATGAATCCTATCAAATAGGACCTGAGAATGAACCATTAAAACCATATCTGGATACGGAGGAAATAATACGGATTGCCAAGAAATATGATATTGACGCGATTCATCCCGGATATGGTTTCCTGTCTGAAAATGTGGATTTTGTAAGAAGATGTGAAGAAGAAGGAATCATATTCGTGGGACCGCCCTCTCATGTCATGCAAAAGCTCGGAGACAAAGTACGAGCTAAAGAGATAGCAAAGAAGGCGCAGGTGCCTATCATTGAGGATGAAAACCTGACATCACCATCCCCTCAGGAGTTGCAAGATGCGGCCCGCAAGATTGGCCTTCCCGTCGTCGTGAAAGCAGCCGCCGGAGGTGGTGGGCGTGGAATGCGTATCGTCCATGAAGCGGCCCAGATTGTTGATGCCTATGAAGAAGCTAAAGGGGAGGCCAAGACAGCATTTGGCGATGATACAGTCTTCATTGAGAAGTACATAGAAAACCCCAAGCACATTGAAGTGCAGGTACTTGGTGATAAGCACGGACAAATCGTTCATCTTTTTGAAAGGGACTGTAGTGTACAGCGCCGCTTTCAAAAGGTCGTGGAAGTGGCACCCAGTATTACCCTAAAGCAGGAAACAAGGGATGCCTTATATCAATATGCCTTGCAGATTGCCAGGGAAGTAGGGTACGTGAATGCCGGGACCGTGGAATTCCTGGTTGACCCCAAAGAAAATATCTACTTCATAGAAGTAAATCCTCGGATACAGGTGGAACACACCATCACAGAGGAAGTGACCGGTGTGGATCTGGTAAGATCACAGATTCTCATCTCTATGGGATATGAGCTATCTCACCCTACCATTTTCATCAGGAGTCAGGAAGATGTACAACTCAAAGGCCACGCTGTACAGTGCAGGATTACCACTGAAGATCCAGCCAATAACTTCAAACCTGATTATGGAACGTTAATAGCCTACCGTAGCGCCAGTGGTTTCGGAATTCGACTGGACGCAGGTAGCGCCTACCCTGGATCATCGATATCACCTTTCTTCGATAGCATGTTGGTCAAGGTGACAGCATGGGGTCGTACTCATAAAGGGGCCTGCGAACGACTTTATCGTGCTTTGTCTGAATTTCGAATCCGGGGAGTGAAGTCCAATATTGGATTTCTCATGAATCTCCTGGAAGATGAAACATTTAAAAGGGGAGAAGCGACAGTCAATTACATCGCTGAGCACCCACATCTTCTAATTCCGGAACGAAGGCGAGACCGCGGCACTAAAATGTTGAAGTATTTGGCTGATGTCATTGTGAACGGGAACAAAGATGTACAGCAAAAGATAGTAAGCAAGAAATTCCGGTTACCACATGTGCCTGAGGCAAGCGTCTCCGAATTTCCCTATGGGTCAAAAAATCGACTTACTGAACTAGGCCCTGAAAAAATGGCTGCATGGCTCAAGAACGAAACAAAGATCCACTTCACAGATACAACTTTCAGGGATGCTCATCAAAGTCTCCTTGCCACTCGAATGAGAACTAAGGATTTGGTCCGTGTGGCAGAAAGCTATGCAAAAACGCACGGAGCTGATCTATTCAGTATGGAAGTTTGGGGAGGAGCGACTTTTGACGTAGCTATGCGATTTCTCCATGAGGATCCATGGCGAAGATTGAAGCTTATCCGAGAGGCAGTGCCCAATGTCTTGCTACAGATGCTACTGAGGGGGTCTAATGGGGTAGGTTATAAGGCCTATCCTGACAATCTCGTGGCATCATTTATAGAGGAAGCCTGGAAAACGGGAATAGATGTTTTTCGAATTTTTGATTCCCTGAATTGGGATGAGAATTTAAGAAATAGCATCAAGGTAGTGCGAGAGCGGACCGAAGGTATTGCTGAAGTCTGTATTTGTTATACAGGAGATGTCAGCGATCCATCGAAAAAGAAATATGATCTGCAATATTATGTGGATTTGGCAAAGAAACTGGAGGATGAAGGAGCGCATATCCTGGCGATAAAGGATATGGCTGGATTACTCAAACCTCAGGCTGCTTCTATACTAATAAAGGCTCTGAAAGAATCTATTGACATTCCCATTCATCTCCATACTCATGATACCAGCTCCATCCAGGCTGCAACTTATATGAAAGCTGTCGAGGCGGGTGTGGATGTGATCGATTTGGCAATCAGTTCAATGTCAGGTCTGACTTCACAACCTAGCTTCAATTCAGTAGTGGCTATGTTACAGGGACATGATAGAGAAAATCCCATAGATCTGGAGAGCCTCAATAGTTTTGCTGACTACTGGGAAACCGTACGGGAGTACTATTATCCATTCGAAACAGAATTAAGAGCAGGCACTGCAAGTGTTTATGATCATGAAATACCCGGCGGCCAATACTCCAACCTGAGACCACAAGCAAGAGGGTTGGGTCTTGAAAGTCGTTTTGAGGAAATAAAGAGTAATTACAAGAAAGCCAACGAACTGTTTGGTAACATCGTCAAGGTGACTCCATCATCAAAAGTAGTGGGAGACATGGCCATGTTTATGACCTCTAATAATCTCACTATTGAAGATATCTTGGAGAGGGGAGGGCAACTTTCGTTTCCCGATAGTGTCAAGTCGCTCTTTCGAGGAGAATTAGGGCAACCCTATGGTGGTTTTCCTGAGCGATTGCAAAAATTGGTGCTTAAAGGAGAGGCACCGTTTGAAAAGCGTCCCAATGCTTATCTGGAGCCCATTGATTTAGAAAAGTCTTTTGAAGAGTTTAAAAAAGAATATGGTCGATTTGTGAACTACAGGGACTTTCTTTCGTCTCAGTTGTATCCTGAGGTGTTTAAAGCCTTCTTTGATCATTACGAATCATATGGAATTGTTGAAGCCATTCCCACGCCTGCTTTTTTCTTTGGGTTAGCAGAAAATGAAGAGATCGTCGTAGAATTAGATACAGGTAAGAACTTACTGATTCAATTCTTGAACGTATCCTCTCCTGATCCAACTGGACAGGTTATGGTGTATTTCAAATTGAATGGACAGTCAAGGGTGATACCGGTGCAGGACAGATCTGTCAAGACAGAGAAGGTTGCCCGTAAGAAAGCGAAGAAATCGACAGAAATTGGTTCACCACTACAGGGAAGTTTGTCCTCATTATTAGTCAAGGTAGGAGACAAGGTAGAGCAAGATGATCCTCTCTTTATCATCGAAGCTATGAAGATGGAGAGTACAATAACCGCTCCGATGGCAGGAGAAATTCAAAGTATTGAATTGGAGTCCAAGACTCTGGTAGATCAGGATGATCTTGTGTTAGTTATCGATCCAGAAAAAATCGTTTTGTAGATATTGCAACTGTATAAAATTCTGTTGATCAGCAGTCTTTGTACTATAACAATTTCCTTTCAAATATGGTATTTTTAACATAAGTGATTTCTAGCCCGGATATGGCACGACCTTTGGTAAACAGGGGTTGAAACCAGAAGTCATTCCGATCCAGCACTCAAACAAGTCTGGATGGTTAGAACTTTACACACTTACTACCTTTCCATATTGACTCTATTCCTTCTGATCTCGCCTTTTGCATCCGAGGCGCAGGTGGGATCCCCATGTAATCCGGGAATTCAGTCATTTGTGGTTGATTTGCGTTCGGCGCCTGATGCGACCTGGACGTCTCCTAATAATATTGTCCGTAATGTTGGTGACACTTGTTGTACTTCCACGAGTCCCGATAGATGTTTAGAATTTAAAGTACTTTTTCACCCTGATGCGGTAGGTGCAATTCTTGACTTCACCAGTGGATCCAGCTCGGGTCTAAGCTATTACGTTAAGGAGTACAGCGAAACTTCCTGCGAAGGTCCTACCTCCTTTGGAGATATCGCCTGCATTTCAGCACCTGCAGATACCTTCTATTTCACATTCTGCGAACCCGGAGGGGACAGTCGCCGATATGAGATAGTCTCTATTGAACCTTTTGCCCAACCAGATGCGGCATCGACTGTTGAGGGCTGTACTGAGGAACTTTCAATAGCAGGAGTCTTTGTAGAATCCAGTGTTCAGTGGTCTTCAACTCAAAGTGCTGCTTATAACGCATTCTTAAGCTGTTCATCAGGATGCTCTACCACGGATATATCAATTCCTCTAGGGTACTCTGGTCCTTCCATTCTGGAATATGAAGTATGTGCTGAGGTAGACGGATCCTGTACACCGATTTGTACCACGGTGACGATTGAGGTCCTGGATCCACCTTCACTTGATCCTGAGGATTTTAACTTTTGTCCAGAAGATGCCCCCTATGCTGTTGAAGTCACACCTTCGGGACCTAGCAGCTCGTATGAGTATACGTTCTATGACGGACCGAACGGAACCGGATCTGTAATTTGTGCTCGAAGTAGCTCTCGAAGTTGCGACTACCCAACTGCGGGTACAAAATCTGTAGTAGTGGTCGATACCGATCTGGAAAGTGATCATGGACCTTGCGCCTCCACAGTCATGAACTTCGACATTATACTGTATGATAAACCAAACGCAAATATCACAGGTCCAGCACTGATATGTCTCGATACGGATTATAACTTCAGCACACCAAATGCTGGAAGTGGGTCCTCATATAATTGGGACTTTGGAGATGGGGCGAGTCCTGGTTCTTCCACATCCAGAACACCTTCAAATATTGAATATAGTACTTGTGGTGACAAGACGATTACTCTGACAGTGACTTCTGATGACGGGTGTGATAGCACAGTGGTCCTGTTGATTCCAGGTGATAATACGGCACCTGATCTATCATCATGCAATTTATCTGAACCGATTGAAGAATGTCAGGGAGCTTCCCAAAACGAAGCTGACATTCTAGCCTGGCACTCTTCTAACATCAGTACACTTGAGGCATGTGCGGTTGATGATTGCGATATTGATGTGACCAGTGACTATGATATAGGAAATTTTATTGCCGACCCAAGCTGTACCTCGGGAACCAGTGCAGGGAGTATTACAGTCACCTATACGGTATCTGATGGTTGTCAATCATCTATGGTCACCGTTACGTACACCATAGAAGATAATACAGCTCCCGTCGTAAATGATCCGGATCTTGCTGATATGCAGTTTGAGTGTGTGGCGGAAGTGCCAGCACCTGAGAGTGATATTACCGTCGTCGAAGAATGTGGTGATGTCACAATTCAATGGCTAGGAGATACCCCAGCAGGAGATCCATGTAACCTAATCATTGCCAGGACCTACATAATCACTGATGAGTGCAGCAATGCAACTGTGCATGTTCAATCTTTTGAAATCAATGATGATGTTGATCCTTTGATCGATTGCCCTGACGATGCTTCAGGTGATGGTTGTGATGAATCAGCAATATTAGGAATCTCAGGATTGGCATATAGTACCTCGAGTATTGTAATCGATGAAGTGACCTTTGAAGGATTGGACGCTGGTGCAGACGTCTCAGATAACTGTGGAATCAGAGAAATTACTTACACCGATGTGATTACCAATGCTAGCTGTCCTTTGATTGTAGAAAGGACTTTTGTTGTGACAGATAGTTGTGGAGGAACAGCCAGCTGTGTGCAGGAAATAACAGTACAGGACAATGAACTTCCGACCATTACCTGTCCAGACGATATTGATGTGGAAGGATGTACGCTGGGAGATGTACTATCAATATCAGGTCTGGCTTTTGCATCTGATTCGGTCACTATTACTGAGAGCCAATTTAATGCACTAAATGGTTCTCCATCGGTCTCGGATAATTGTGGCATTAAGGAGATCCGATATATAGACGCTGTCGCCGGTGGTGGATGTAGCTATACAATCCAAAGAACTTTTACCGTAGTGGATGTCTGTAATCAAGAACAACACTGCGTACAGGAAATTACCTTTACTGATAATACAAACCCGACCATCTCCTGTGCTAGTACCATTGATGCCGAAGGATGTACTACTGATGATATTTTGACTATTAGTGGACTTGCATATAGTACATCAGATGTACAGATTGATTCTGCCACTTTCGTAGGTATTACAGGTGGTTCAGTTGGAGATAATTGCGGTGTTCAATATGTAGAGTATGTAGATGACCTGAACACAGTTTCATGCCCAACTTTAATTGAGGTGGAAAGGACATTTACAGTATATGATAGCTGTGGACTAAGTACATCATGCATACAACTTATCAGACTCAGTGATACGGAGGATCCAGGCATTACTTGTCCGGAGGATATGAACTCCACAGATTATTGCGACGAATCAGATTTGATTACACTTACCGGATTGGGTTACAGCACCAGTCAAACATCCATTACGGTAGCCCAGTTTCTTGCTCTAGATGGTACCTCCGACGCAAGTGACAACTGTGGACTTGCTGAGATACTCTATTCAGATCAAATTGTTCAGGCCAGTTGTCCGATTGTCATCGAGCGAACTTTTATAGCTGTAGATGATTGTGGAAATCAGTCTGCACCATGTGTACAAGAGATCACATTAATCGATGATGAGGGACCCGCCATGGTATGTCCAGCACCCGTGAATGTGACATGTGTGGAAGGAATTCCAGATCCTTTTACTACATATAATGAGTTCATTGCAGCTGGTGGGTCAGTGATGGACTGTGAAGTAGATGAAGCCTCGTTTGCGCTGCTGGTGGATAGTGTAGTTGCCAATGGTTCTGGTTGTCTCGAATATCTAAGAACTTATAGTATTGCTGATGCTTGTGGTAATGTCAGTACCTGCAATATGACTATCATCGTTACTGATAACATCCCTCCGACATTCAATTATATCCCTCCTGACATCGTGATTGGCTGTGATAGTTGTATTCAGTCATTCCTCAATGGTGGGTTTGAGCAACCAAGATTGGGAAGTGCTCCTAGTCCCGGGGGTGGTGGAAATGGAGTAACATGGGGATACTATAAGGAGTGGCAGGTACCTGGATGGAGTACACTCGCAAGTCAAAACAATATTGAGTTACAGCTGGATGGTGCCATCAATGGATCACCGTCGCATGGAGGAAGACAGCATGCTGAGCTCAACGGTAGTCAGAATGCGGATTTATATCAGGATTTTTGTGTGATTCCAACTACCCAGCTGATTATCTCCTTTTTCCATTCCAAAAGGAATACAGGGTGGGGTGGTGCGAATCCATGGTGGGACGATGATATCATGGAGGTACTCATCGGACCTACGGGTGGACCTTATACCAATGTAGGTACATACACGGCCACAAGTTCCTCAGGTTGGACAGGGTACACCATTACATGGAATGTACCCCTTGGCATTACCGAAGCCCGCTTCATTTTTCGAGCTGTCCATGGTGGTACAACGAATATCACCTATGGAAACCTGGTTGATGACATCTCTGTATCAACCAACTTTGGGACCAGTCCACCTACTGCGAATGATAACTGTGCGGGGGACGTCGCAATTAGTGGTGTCATTGATACAATAGAAAATTCATGTGAAAATAACTTCCTACTGCGTAGAACCTGGACTGCCACCGACAATTGTGGTAACTCTACTGTGAGAGTACAGGAGATACGAGTAGGTGATTTCGATGCACCATATTTTTGCACAACGGTAGATCCGCTTATCGAGATCGATTGTGATGATCCTATTCCTCCCGTCCCTTCAGTGAACATCTGTGATAGTTGTGATATCACCCCTAATGCTGTCTACTGGGAAGACATTGAGCCTGGCGCTTGTTCTGCCCAATATGACATTGTGAGAAGATGGGCAGTGTCCGATGCCTGTAATAATCGTGATACGTTGATTCAAATCGTACGTGTTACAGATATATACGATCCCAGCATCACTGCTCCTGGTGATATTACAGTCAATTGTGATGATGCAGGAACATTTGATCCCGGTACTCCAACTGTCACGGATCAATGTGGAAATCCCTACGTCTACTACGTAGATAATATCATACCCGGACCTTGCTCTGGAACTTATACCATTGAAAGAACCTGGTATGCAGATGATACTTGCGCCATCGATTCTGATGTACAAATAATAAATGTAGTAGATAATGTGCCGCCAATGGTAACCTGCTCCGCCTCTGATCTGCTTCTGGAGTGTGATCAGAATTATGCGAGCGAGATTAATACCTGGATCAGCACTACAGAGGCAGCCATCCTTGGCAGTGCTTCAGACAATTGTGGAACATTCTCGATCAGTAATGATTGGGATGGTAGTACTTTACCTACCCAGGATTGTGATGGTACAACCGGGCTACTTGTGACATTCGCTGTATCAGATGATTGCGGCAATGTAACAGAATGTTCGGCACAAGTAATCATACAAGATAACAATCCACCAATGGTCACGTGCGTGGCCACGGATTTAGTGCTGGAATGCGATCAGGACTACATTAGTGAAATCCAGACCTGGATCAGCAACACAGAGGCGTTGATTCTAAGCAACAGCATGGATGACTGTGGAGCCCCATTGACCGTGAGCAATGACTGGGATGGGAGCAGTGTACCGACGCAGGATTGCGCTGGCAGCACAGGTTTATTGATCACTTTCACCGTTACGGATGCCTGTAACAATGGGACAGACTGTAGTGCCCAGATTATCATACAAGACAACAATCCACCGATGGTCACGTGCGTGGCCACGGATTTAGTGCTGGAATGCGATCAAGATTATAT
>JAUILM010000118.1 GCA_030432855.1 Bacteroidia bacterium | reverse complement strand
AAGAGGATTTGCAAATTATTTCTGTCAGCTTCTTTTATCACAAACTCAACATGATCCCAATAATCGTAGGCTGCCTCATCTCCAGGATCATCGCCCGAAGTCTCGATGGGTTGTAATATATCTTCACTGTCGAAAGCCTTATCACCGTATGCATTTTCCATGCCCGGTTTGATGAAGGGATTCTTATGAAAAACAGCCGCATGAATCACTGAGAACCCCTGCTTCGATCGCGTCTTCAGATAGAACTTTACTTCATCTCTGTCTGGTATCTGAAAAAGGCCCCATCCTGTATCGCCCAGCCAAAAGAATGGCTTCCCCTTCTCATCGACAAGAAACCTTCCTTGCGGAGAAATCTCCAGCTGAGCATACAGTTGCGAAATGGCAGAAAATAATAAACAAGTAAAGACCAGGCGAATTTTCATACATGCGATTTTAGGTTCGTCAAATTATCAAAAGTTCAGGCAACACAGTACATATTCCATCTAATTGATATATAGCTGGAGCCACTATTTCCATGAGGCATGACTTTTGCATTTATGGGTATAACCATAAAATTACCCAAGTAACTTTAAAACCATTTCAAATGAGAATAGTTAGCGTTCTCCTTCTAGTGATATCCATTGCAGTTGTATCAGGACAAACAAGATTAACGTCATTTAGAGGTAATCAGGAAAGTGGTTCCTCTCCAGAGGGGTTCTTCTTCCTGAATAACAATATGATTTTCTCTGCAGAGACTAACGTGCACGGTCGTGAATTATGGGTGACAGACGGTGCATCGAATACCTCGAGAATTTCCAATATCGGGCCCGGAAGCCGAAGCGCTATTTCCTCACTAAAAGATAATGCAGTAGTTTTTCAGCAATGGCTATATTTTCTGGCAAACGATCATGAAGAAGGAACTACATTATGGAGGACGGATGGGACTGAGTCTGGCACTGAAAATCATTTGAATCTACGGGGTATCATTGGAAAGACGTTTACGATAGTCGAAAACGAACTGTATTTTCTTCGAAAAGAAGGAAGTCTGGTCGAACTCTGGAAAGATGAGACTGGGAGTGATGGTCCGGTATTAGTAAAAAGTATTTCTGAGCCGGTCCACCAGATCACATGTACAGCCACATCCAACGGCATCTTCTATTTCAACCTTATACATGAGGGTACCAATGGTTCTACCTTTTGGAAATCTGATGGCAGTGAAGCTGGTACCACAAAAATATCCTCACAGATCATTGGTGGCACAGGTGCATGGCCTTATGGCACATCATCTCCAGCGCATCTTTTCTCCTTCAAAAATGAAATTTATTTCATGTCCAGAAATAATCAACTTTTCACAAATCCAGTCAACGCAGGTCTTGTTAAGATCAATGGAGTTGGGGATAGCATCACTCCCGTAATAGCTATGCAGGAAGGAAGTCTGAACCCAATCGATTTTGAAGACTTCATTTTATCAAATGATAAACTGTATATTCTGCAATATCAGTTTAAGAAGAAACGGCTATTTATTTGGGAGTCTGATGGTACAGATACAGGTTCTCAACTTATTTATGAGCAGGAAAGTGAATATGATATAATCCCGTCTAACCTTATCGCCAATAATGACCACCTCTACTTTTTATCGGTCACTCAATATGGAAATCCGGCACTGATGAAATTAGATGTAAATAGTCATGATGCCTCACTTGAAAAAGAGATTAATCTTGAAATCACTCAACGGGCTATATTCTTAGCCGAATACGATGTAGCTCGTATCTCAAGTGTAGGCGATGACCTATATCATATCTCTTTCCCTTTTAAATTCCGGAACTATGCTGGCTTTATTTCTGACCTTTCTGATTCAGGTACTCATCGATACGACCAATTAGATAACACATTGGAAATTACATCACTAAATGATCGTTTAATCTTTGCATCCAATCCAACCTCGTCAGGAATGGAACTTTATTCCACTTCGAAAGATATGACTGACTTTCAAATAGTTGAAGATATCGCTCAACATGCTGTCTCGATTGATGACTTCAGATCCATGGCCGTGTTAAATAACAATATTTTCCTTATTGCGGACAATGGATCTATGGGGAGTGAACCCTGGCTCTATGAAACTGAGAACGGAACCACCCGATTGGTCAAGGACATTAACCCTGGATCAGCCTCATCATATCCGGTCGGATGGACAAGGCATGGTGATGCGTACTTTTTCCGTGCAGTAACTGAAGATAATGGACATGAACTATGGAAGTCTGATGGGTCAAAAACAGGAACTTCACTTTTCTTTGATGCAGACACCATGGGATCTGGTTATCCTGCCGGCATCGTTTCATTTAAGAATGACTTATATTTTTCGAGTGAATCAAATCGTACCATATATTTTTACAAGTTCGACGGAGAAAAAGTAGAACCCATTAAAAATCTGGGAAGTGTACAATATTATGCGAGTCATATTGGCTCCACTGATAATCACATGTATTTTAGATCCTCTTCTAAACTCATGAGATATGATGGACTAAGTGACGACATGGAGCTTATTGGATTTACCTCCTACAACAATAATGCTATACTTCTTAATGATGCGATATTTTTCATTGGAAGTAATAATGGCCTGTGGTACTCACCGGATGGTTCTGGGCTAGAAGCTCATGAAGTAAAAACTAGTGAGGGTGCTGCTGTACAGAAACCCGAACATTTTATTAGGTTTCATAATTATGTAGTTTTTTCCGCCGAGACCAGCGAAAGCGGACGTGAGCTTTGGCGGTCCGATGGAACTCCTGAAGGCACCTATCAGATTATGGACATACATCCTGGCCCAACTTCAGGAATAAAGGATCCTCATTTTTGTGTATCCGATGATCAATTATTTTTTACTGCCAATGACGGAATAAGTGGCGAAGAAATCTGGAAATCAGATGGAACCGCGTCAAACACCGAAATGCTGATAGATATAAATGAAGGCCAGAGCAGAGCTTTTATCCAGGAGATAACCAGTTTCGATGACACACTATACTTTAGTGCTTACACTCCTGACCTGGGACATCAGTTATATATATCAGACGGTACTGAAATTGGTACCCATCTACTCTTTGACACAGAAGATGGCATCAAATTCACAGAACCTCAAAAGTTAAGAATGATTGATGGCGAGCTCTACTTCCTGGCAAAGAGTGAAGACTATGGATGGCAACTATGGACTAGCGCAACCAGGAATACGATCACCAAAGATCTTGAGAAAGAAATTACTGTGGCACACTCAAATTTTGTCAAAGTATTTCCTAATCCTGCAGATGATTATATTTCAATTAATGTACGGTATCCTACAAATACACGAATCTCAGTAATCAATTTGCTGGGTCAAGTCGTTCATTCAGGAGAATACACGCAGGAGCTCAACATAAGTCACCTCCTACCGGGTATTTATAATCTTGTCGTCAAGGATGAGAAAGGTACAGAAGTGACGAAATTCATGAAAAATTAAGCGTAGAATATCCGGTATGGGACTTCTTTTCTCTGGTCTACCCTTCCTGCCCGCTTACAGGAAACTCACTTGAAGAGTATTCCTGGTTACGATGGTCGAAGAATGCTATCAAGATCGATCAAAAAAGCAATTCTATCAATACATTGCGGCTAATCAATAGATCGTAATAGGAATATATACAAGATGAAAAGAATCAACCGCAACAAGATCTTTTATAGCTGTATAGGCCTATTACTGCTTTTACTGGCACTTCTGGTTTCTTCCTTAACCAATAAGCTGGTTAGTAAGAAATACGAAACACAAAGTCCAACTGACTGCCTTTCTCTGGTCTCTGATGAAGATCTTTGCTTGTCTATTATGTTCCTCGAGACTATGATTGGACTCTGTTGCTTCATCATTGTCCTCTTATTTATTTACAGATACAGGTCTAGAAAATAAGAGGCAGAATCAGTGAATACAGACAAAACCAAACTCTCATGATGAGGTGTAAGTTTGGTGACTTTGAAACTTTGTAACCATTCAAGCAGCTATTGCGTCGAATCTATAAATTCTCCAGACCTGAAGCCGTGATTACAATGTATGCATTCATTCTTACCTGAAATCTCGTCGATCATTTTAGTCATTCCATATAATAATCTTTCATACTCCACAAAAGTCGTAGGATAAATCTTAGATTTCGTTTCAAGCTCAACAATAAATATGTCAATATGAAACTACTACTGTCATTTTTGATGATTCTTTTCACCACAGCAGGACTCATGGCACAGATAAATGCCAAGCTCATGCGCTACATGGATGTCTCTGATGACCAAATCGTATTTGTCTATGGCGGAGACATTTGGCTGGCACCCAAAGCCGGGGGTACTGCCACTCAGGTCACGCATTCTCCCGGGGAAGAGTCCTGGCCGCGATTTTCTCCGGATGGAAGTCACATAGCATATACCGCCAGCTATCGAGGCAACATGGACATATATACGCTACCAGTGTCGGGTGGGGTTCCTAAACGTATCACCTATCACTCATTTCCGGACCGAATGATTGACTGGCACCCGGATGGTGAGCATATACTCTTTGCCTCCAGACGTGAATTGGGACAAAGATCTTCTCGCCAATTTTTTATGGTTTCAAAAGATGGTGGTTTTGCTGAAAAAATGGATATACCCTACGGAGAATTAGCCTCTTTCTCACCAGACGGATCGGAACTCGCCTACATCACAAAAATTACTGAAAATTACCCCTTTAAAAGATACCGGGGAGGACTTACTTCCGATATTTTAATTTATGACTTTGAAAGTCATCAGGTAAAAAACGTAACTAATAATACTGCCAATGATGGAAAGCCCGCATGGGCCGGCAATAAAGTGTATTTCCTTTCGGACCAGGGTCCCGAATATCGACTTAACATTTGGTCCTACCATACTGAAACAGAAGCCATAACTCAGGTGACTGATTTTAAGGATTTCGATATATCCTTCCTGTCCGCAGGACCCCAAGAATTAGTTTTTGAAGTCGGTGGTAATCTCTACTTAATGGACCTGGCCACAGAAAACTTTAAAGAGATTTACGTTAATGTAATTAGTGACCTTTCTGCTGAAATGCCGAGAAAAGAAAACGTAGCAGGACGGATTAATAATTTCACAGCGGCACCGAAAGGCAAACGGATTGTTTTTGAAGCACGGGGTGAATTATTCAATGTTCCTCAAAAAGATGGATATACAATGAATCTGACAGGCTCCAGCGGAGCTTTTGACCGCGAGCCCTCCTGGTCTCCTGATGGAAAACATGTAGCCTACTGGAGTGACAAATCCGGAGAAAACGAAATATATCTTGCTCCGGGATCGGGAGAAGGTGAGCACAAAAAAATAACCAATCGCAACCAGGGATATGGTTATACCTTACACTGGTCTCCGGATAGTAAGCATATCGCCTTTATTGATGAAAAGAATGATATCTCCATTTTAAATGTGGAGTCACAAACCCTAACCGTAGTAGATAATACAGACTGGAATGTGGGTCATGGTGGACGTCATGGATTTACTATTTCCTGGTCTCCAGACAGTAAATGGATTACTTATGACAAAGGATTAAACAATGCCAACAATGCCATTTTTGTCTACAACCTGGAGGGCGAAGAAGTAACTCAGGTGTCCAGTGGATACTTTCAGGACTCCGGCCCGGTATTCAGTAGTGACGGGAAGTACCTCTTCTATTTGACCAATCGAAATTTTTCGGCGAATTATTCAGACATGGGTGATGGCACCTGGATTTATCCTAATTCCACACAGATAGCGGCTCTTGGACTTACCAAAGATGCACCTGATCTGTTGTCACCAAAAAATGATACGCTCGAACTGGAAAAGGAAGAAAAAAAGGATGAGGCCGGAAAAGAGGATAAAGAAGAAAAAGAGGATGCCGATGACATGGCTAAAGAGGAGGAAGACGATTCTGACGAAGACAAGATCACCATTGATTTTGATGATATAGAATCACGTTTGAGAATACTTCCTCCCGAGGCTGGTAACATCGGAGGAATTATTCCATTCGAAGGTAAATTTGCCTACTTAAGATTTCCCAATACGGGATCAGGGGGTCGAAGTGCTTCGCTGATACTGTATGATTTGAAAGAAAGAGAAGAGAAAGAAATCATTAGTAATGTGCGCGGTGGGACGGTGACTGCCGATGGTAAAGCACTATTGGTAAGTGTGAATGGTCAGTATGGTATCATACAACCTGCACCTAACCAGAAGATTGAGGACCCTATCCCAACGGATGGTTTGGTGATGGACCTGGTGCCGAGAGAAGAATGGAGACAAATTTTTAATGACACCTGGAGAAGACACCGTGACTTCTTCTATGACCCCAATATGCATGGTGTGGATTGGGAAGGATTGCGAGAGCAATATGGCGCACTGATCGAGGATGCAAGAACCCGATGGGATGTCAGTAACATTCAATCTAATTTGGCTGCAGAATTGAGCGCTGGACATACTTACACTCGCGGAGGAGATGTCGAAGACGTGCAAAGCGTCAGCACAGGTTTCCTCGGGATAGATTGGATGCCTTCAGGAGATTGGTATCGAATCGGTAAAATTGTCCGCCCAGCCCCCTGGGATACAGAGGTGCGATCACCCTTTGATCTTCCCGGCGTTGATATTGAGCAGGGAGACTATATCCACAGTGTGAACGGCATCGACATCAAAACAGATACAGATCCCTATGCAGCCTTTGAAGGACTGGCGGGTAAGACCGTTTCCATTAAGGTGAGCAAGGATGGTAACGTCGATAGTGCAAAATCATACATCATAGATTGCCTCACAGATGGACAGGAAGCTCAGCTACGCAGTCTGTCCTGGATCGAGGACAACCGAAAAATGGTGGATGAGCTTTCTGATGGTAAGCTGGGATATGTCTACATGTCTAACACATCGGGGCGTGGTCAGCTTGAGCTTGTACGTATGTATTATGGTCAGCTTGACAAGGAAGGGTTTATCATTGACGAACGCTTCAATGGTGGGGGACAGTTGGCTGATCGCTTCCTTGAGTTACTGACGAAGCCTGTAGTGTATAATCTGCACTGGCGTCACGGCAAGGATCATACCTGGCCCATCAAGACCAACCGAGGACCTAAAGGCATGCTGATCAATGGATGGGCTGGATCCGGGGGCGATGGTCTGCCCTGGGCATTTCAGGAGCTAAAAGCTGGCCCGATTGTGGGAGAACGTACCGTCGGAATCCTGGTGGGCCCGGCAACGGGTCACCAATTGATTGATGGCGGAGGCATCACAGTACCAGGTGCCCGTCTTTACGATAATGATGGACATTGGTTTTGGGAAGGTGAAGGCGTGGCTCCTGACATCAAAGTTTGGGATGATCCGAATATGCTGATGAAGGGCCGTGACCCTCAGATTGAAAAGGTAGTAGAGGAAGTTGTAAAAATGATCCCTGCAAGCCCGAAAGATACCCCGGCACCGGCACCCGAAGACAGAACAGCTTCCGGTTTACGGAATTAAGCCATCTTATAGGCAATGACACGAAGCACTTGTTAATAAGGGATGTAGTCGGGAAACTGGCTACATCCTTTTCTTTTAATCAAATAAGCTCATCCAGAGGGCTATTCATATCGCTTAAAGCGCTTTTTTCGGAACTTACTCTCCTCCCCTGTCGAAATGATACGCCGATATTGTCTGTATCCGGTAAACGCAATGATACCCCCTCCCAGGATGGCTCCAATTTTTATTATATACCGACTGGTAGGTGACGTATAATCTGCAAAGGAACCAAGGTATCCAATCAGCAAAATAGTAACCCCTAAAATCATCCTAATAAATGCACTGGTCTTTCCCGTATTCCGCTGGATATAATCAACTTCAAATTCCTGCAACCTTGAAATAATATATCCCTTCTCCTTCGGTGATAATTCAAATTTCTTGAGTTCCTGATCGACCTCATAGGAGTCCTTACCTTTTTTGATCAATCCCTCCATCTGTTCAATGATGTCTTCAATTCTTTCCTCCATAACGTATTCCATCTACGATGTACACAAACACTGACTTTCAAAAAGAAGCAATAATATACTGATATCGCATCGGATAGAAATAAAAAACGATGAAAGAAGTATAAAAGAAGAATGTTTCATATTCCGCGCTCAACATAGAAGTAAATTACATATCTCAAGCACAGACAAAATTATAACTGGCAGCATGAGACCTTAGCTGTCGTACAAGAAACCTACTTCCATCGTATCTATAAGATTTTCAGTATCTTAGAGGAGGTATTCTTCAAACAAATCTTTCAAAAATCGATTCTACTAATATGAACGGAACGTCAAATCCTCAAGATTTGAGCATTAAGCTATTGTCCTTTGATATCGACAACACATTAATTGACCTCAAAACATTGAGTGGTCGATTTACTCCGATCTGGAATAAATACCGATCTGAAAATGGTCTTCTACTCACCTACAATAGTGGTCGTCTATATAAAGATATTCTCAAACTAATATCGAAGAAAATACTACCGGAACCTGCGTATATCATCGGGGGAGTGGGTACTCATATATACGACTTTCAAAACCAATCCGTCATCAAGGAATTCGACGAAATTCTTGACGAAGGTTGGGATCTGTCTTTAGTAGAAAGCACTATTGACACCTTAAATTATCCCATCTCCATCCAACCACGTAAATATCAACATTCGTACAAGCGAAGTTATTTTCTGGAAGGAGCTTCAGCTGGAGACATTCAGGAAATCGAGCGAATTTTTGGGGAGACGACTCTGGACGTGAATATTGTCTACTCTGGAGATCAGTATCTTGACATTCTTCCCAAATGGGCCAACAAGGGTAATTCGCTGCAATGGCTCTTAAAATCGGTCGGACTGAAGACGAGTGATGTCCTGGTAGCTGGTGACAGTGGTAATGATGCTGCCATGTTCAAGCTCAAGGGAGTGAATGGTATAGCCGTTAGTAATGCACGAGAGGAACTATATAAATTCACCAAATATCAACAAGTCTACCATGCGGAGCGAGCTAAGGATGAAGGAGTGGTAGAAGGCCTGGTGCACTATGGAGTCCTCCCTCATGAAGCCCTGGAGGATATCAGTAAACCCGAAATTCCTAGTGAAGAGTTCTTCATCCAACAGCAAACGGATCACCCCATAATCGAGCAGGAGGATGAGAAAATAGCTTTAATCCGCGAGGGATACGACCATGCTGTGATAGCACTGAAGAAAAATATTTCACCACTCGGTTTTCTTGCCTGTCCAACTGAAGATAATGTTTCTTCCGGCACGGATGAGAACTACCACAGTGTGTGGGCCCGTGACGGAGCAATTACCATTATCGGTGCACTTTCTCTGCTCGACGATGAAGAAATACATGGCTGTATCCGGCAAACATTTGAGACGCTCCTGCAAAATACTTCGGTCAATGGTCAATTCCCTTCCAACGTAAGACTGTCAGACGGAAGTCCGGACTATTCAGGAGTCGGAGGTATCTGCTCCATTGATAGTGGATTGTGGGTTATCATTGCATGCTACGAGTATATACGTAAGACGAGAGACTTCGACTTTCTACATGAACATTTTGATGATCTCCAGCGAGCCATGAACTGGCTCAGTGCACAGGATGCTAACAATGATGCCCTACTGGAAATACCTGAAGCGGGAGACTGGACAGACTTGTTTGGTAGAAGCTATCATGTATTGTATGATGAAATCCTGTGGTATCGAACAAACGTTTGTTTTGGGCGATTACTGGAGATGATGGGACAATACGATGCAGCAGGAGATTACATCCGTTGGTCTCAGGTGATCAAGAAAGAAATCCTGGATAATTTTTGGCCCTCCACCCAGCAAAAGCTCTCGCAGTCGGTTTCTTTTGCCGAGCAGCAGTTTTCTCTGGGAGATACCAAATATTTAGTGGCGCAAATCACGCCCTTTGATTTCAGTTGGCGTTGTGACAGCTATGGAAATATTTTGGCTTTCCTGTACGATGTAATAGATAGTGAAAAAGCACATCTGGCATTACGATTTATGCTGGGCGTTGGGATGAATGAACCCTTCCCTATCAGTAATGTATATCCGGTAGTAAGTCCAGGAGATCCTGACTGGCGAGCTTACTACACGGTCAATTTATTGAACCTCCCCGACCACTATCACAATGGTGGTATCTGGCCCTTTGTCGGAGCTTTTTGGGTGATGTTTATTGACAAACTAGGTCAAAGGGAGATGGCTTTAAGTGAATTGTACAAGTTGGCCTTACTCAATCAGAAAGGTATCAGTCAGGAATGGGAATTTACGGAGTGGGCTCATGGCCGTACCGGAAATCCCATGGGAAAAGTATATCAGGCATGGTCTGCAGCGCAATACATCGCTGCCTGTCACCAACTGAAAATTAAATAGTAAACAAACAGAACAAATAATATGGACTCCATCTTAATGATCTCACTTCACGGTTATGTAAGTGCCACACCTGAATTAGGTAAACCCGACACAGGTGGCCAGGTAGTATATGTCCTGGAATTGGCGGATCGATTCAGCAGACTTGGCCGAAGAGTACACTTAGTAACCCGACAGTTTGAAGATCAACCTGAATTTGATGAAGTCAACGACAATTACAAGGTTTGGCGCATTCCTTTTGGAGGAAAAAAGTTCATTAGAAAAGAAGACATGCATGATCATGTCGGTCAGTTTGTGACCAACACCCTGGCAGCCATTCGCAAGGCCGGGCATCAATATGATGTCGTGTACTCCCACTATTGGGACGCAGGCTGGGCAGGTCAAAAAATTGCCGAGGAGCTGGGTATTCCCCATGTACACACCCCCCATTCACTGGGATGGTGGAAGCAGCACAATATGGGCAGTGACATGAAGGAAGGAGAAATGGAAAAGACCTACCGATTCAAAGAGAGAATTCAAAAGGAAT
>JAUILM010000117.1 GCA_030432855.1 Bacteroidia bacterium | reverse complement strand
CCGATGTCGGCTCGCCAGCGATACACGAGGCCTCGTGCCATGTGTACACGACCGATGAGTCCATCACGAAGATGCTGCATCGCCTCTCGAATGGCAACTGAACTTCGCAGCTGCACACCATGTTGAACAATTCGATTGTATTTATAAGCCGCTTCAATCATCTTCTTACCCTCATAGATGTTGTGCGTAGCAGGTTTTTCTACATATACGTCTTTGCCAGCCTGACAAGCCCATATGGTTTGGAGCGCATGCCAGTGATTGGGTGATGCAAGGGTGACAGCATCAATGGATTGATCATCATATAATTTTCGAAAGTCTTGCTCTATGCGCACTTCATGACCGTAGGTTTCTTGAAAGGTTTTTGCACGCTCTTTCAAAATATTCATATCGGGATCACATAAAGCCACGACCTCTACATTGGCTTTTTCTTTCAATCCCATCACTTCCTTTATATGTGATTTACCTCTACCGTTGACACCCAGCACAGCGACCCGTATCCGGTCATTTGCACCCTGTGGATTTTTAGGGAGTATCGTTGGCATCTCCGAAGTCTTCTTGACACTCGACGGAGTCACTGCCGCCATCGCACCGGCGGCGGCTGTTCGTATGAAGGTTCTTCGGGAGTTTTTAGATTCGTTGGACATTTCATTTGGTTTAGCAGATTTATTTAGTACAACTAAATAAACTTGTTTGTGAATAAAGTACGTTGCTACAATTTATGAAATCTCATTTTATTCAAAGACTGGGATTTCCTATCGAATGAACACGCGCCGGATTAAAAGGATGAATTAACATTCGACACCTGGAATTAATATCTTATGATTCCAAAATTAATATCACCATGAGAGTAGGCATCAATCTCCACCTTTGGACCACAGTCATAGATGAATCCCACTATCCTCTTTTGGAAACTCTCAAATCCGCAGGCTATGATGGCGTAGAGGTACCTGTCAGGTTTGGTACCCAGTGGGATTACAAGGCTGTTGGAAAGCATTTGGATAGTCTCGAGCTGGGACGTACAGCTACCTTATCCCTCGGTGCTGATCACAATTTGATTAGCCAGGATCCGAAAATCAGGCTGCATGGTTTGCAAGAACTAAAACGGAGGATTGATCTTACCGCAGCACTGGGAGGAGAGGTAATCGCCGGCCCCTTTCAGTGTGCTCCAGGTGTATTCACGGGTCAACCGCCTACCCTGGATGAGTTTCGTTGGAGTGCTGAAGCACTCAGAACAGCCGCTGAATATGCAGCGCAATTTGATATTGTCCTGACTCCTGAGGCAGTCAACCGTTTTGCCTGCTATCTCACCAATACTATGAAAGATCTGGACAGTCTGGTCTCCATGGTGGATCATCCCAATGTCCAAATGCTTTATGACACGCACCATGCACACATCGAAGAAAAGGATGTGACATCAGTAGTCACGCAATATGCCCACAAGATCCGGCATGTACAGATCTCTGAAAATGATCGCGGGACCCCGGGTAGCGGACAGGTACGCTGGCATGAGACTTTTCATGCTTTGAAGGAAAGCGGCTACGACCATTGGTTGACCATTGAAGCTTTTGGACGATATAATGAAGAATTTGCCCCGGGAGTACATGCCTGGCGAAACTATCAGACGACGCTCGAAGAAATATTTCGGGATGGCATTGAATTTATACGGGAGATGTGGAATACAGACTAGTTAGAATTACCACTTCATAAATTCTGCTACTTCCTCGATTTTCTCGTCAATATCTTTACCCTGATAAAACCAGAGAACACCATCCAGTGATACCGTCTCTCCCGGAGGACAATCCGGAAACCTGGGGTCAGCATGTAAGCAAGGACAATCCGCATTTCCCCAGGGATTAGTGCAGCCTTCCCATCCCGTGATAATCCACTGATCTTCATTTTCGGCTTCTACGGCGACTATGGGGCAAGTGAGTTTCTTATTGTCATTGGTTTGTTCATCGAAGAGCCTGGCTTGACCCAGCATGACACAGACTTGAGTTTGAAGATCCCTGAAAATGGTGTCTCTGGTATGGTTAGTGAGCCAGAGTTTTATCTTCAGATGATCGGTGTGGGGAGCGACAGAAGCGCCGATTTCAAGATGGTTAGGCAACTTCCATAGATTCGTCAATTGCCCCTCATCATCCATTGTCCAATCAGAATTAGCGATGGGTATTTTTGCATAATCGAAAACGGTAGGTATATGTTTATGCCCCAAAAAGGTGATCCCATATTGAGACATCACAGCCTCCGGTACATCCAGGACGACATATTCTGCCGGTGACCAGGGCAAAAAGACACTCAATTTTGTGCCTCGACGTGGGCTGGCCATGCCTTCTTTAAAATCAATGCGAGGATGTCGGCCACCGGGGTAGGGTAGTACTTCCAATTTTTCATTTGGAGCCACGGGTACAGCAACGTCTTGGGCCAGAACCTTGACCTCTTCTGCTGGTAGACCCAGAACTTTTCCCATTTCTTCTGGGGTGAATCTGTGTCGCTTCATGACCTGTAGCCAGTAGTCCTGCCGGGTCCGGGAGTCGATCACTTCCTGCGGCCATTTTAATTCAGCGGCCGATAGATCCGGATAACGTGCAGTGAGTAGCGGATCCTTTGGCAGCTCGTGGGGAATATATTTTTCCAGGTCTCTAAGGGCAATCACCTCATATCCCTCTGCCTTTAAATAATCCATATATTTCTTGAAGTCTTCCGGATCGGTATGGACCCAGGGATGAGCGACATCTGGTACACCATGAAACTGCAGCACCACTATCTCGTTATCCGGGACTTTCGCCAGATTCTCTTTGAAAACTTCCAGGGTCATATCAGGATAGAAATCCATCGTGGTGGGGATCAGCAGTGGATGATGCTTGTTGGGATCATATCCAGGCCCAGCTTCCAGTGTACCGTATTCCACTTCGGGTTGCTTACCGCGTCGGGCATATTGGTATCCCAAATTCTGTAGTGTTTCAATTACTTCCGGTCCAAAGGCGTTTCCTGTGTGAGCATAGCTGACCGGTTTCGGTACATCCACCTGATCTAATAGCCAATCGACCATAATCATTTCTCCTTCCAGTTCAAAGGCGGTGGCAGGATGTGCAAAATTCGCGTGTGTCCACGAGTGATTGCCGATTTCAAATCCCATTGCATGCAGTTCACCGATTTCCTGCCAACTCATGAAATGAGTCGTGTCATCCATCCATTGATAGGTCACAAAGAAAGTCGCATCAAATTCGTATTCCTGGAGCAAGGGAGCCACGACCGTGCGATGTGATTTCACAGCATCATCGAAAGTGAGAACAGCGATCTTGTTAAGGGGGATAATCGGTTGACTAAATGCAATAGGAGGTAAAGAAATGATTACCACCATGCATATCAGAGTCCGAAAGTTTCGATAGAACGGCATAAGCAGGTTTGTGAGAAAGGAAGGTAGGAAATAACATATAGAGTAGCATAAGGGAGGTATTATTTTACATTCAGGAATTAAATGAAATTGTTTACATTTGCCGTCCAGTTTTTGGGGCTATAGCTCAGTACTGACGAAGCAAAGAGCTTGTCAGCATCTGAGCAAATGATAGCTTTACAATGATAATGGGGCTATAGCTCAGTTGGCTAGAGTGCTTGACTGGCAGTCAAGAGGTCCGGGGTTCGAATCCCCGTAGCTCCACTAGAGAATGACTCAACGATGGCTCCACAAGGAGCCATTTTTGATTGGATGAAAGAGCACAAAGGCGAGCTTTGATGCTTGAAGAAAATCAAAAACCGTCCGTAGGACGGATCGTTGAGTCATTTTGACCTCGGGCGCATAGGGGATCAGCGCAGCTAATCCCTCCATCATCCTCCCTCCCTTGCTCACACTCAACGCACACATTTTTCCTTTGATCGCCAATGCTTGCATTAAGGTGATCATAAGCCCATAAAAAGTCGACCATAGGGAGTATCTCATTTGTCTTTGACCTCGGGCGCACAGGGGATCAGCGCAGCTAATCCCTTCTGCACTATCCTCAATAATATAGTCTTATTCAAGAGCAACCATTCAAACTAAGAAAGCACCTTTTAGTCGAAGTGATCGCCAATGCTTGCATTAAGGTGATCATAAGACCATAAAAAATCGAAGGTGTGGAGTATCTCATTTGTCTTTGACCTCGGGCGCATAGGGGATCAGCGCAGCTAATCCCTCCATCATCCTCCCTCCCTTACTTTCACTCAACGCATACATTTTGCCTTTCATCGCCAATGCTTGCATTAAGGTGATCATAAGCCCATAAAAAGTCGACCATAGGGAGCATCTCATTTGTCTTTGACCTCGGGCGCATAGGGGATCAGCGCAGCTAATCCCTCGCTTGGATAATACGCTAATAAATGGCTCTAGTGTTTTTGTTTGCCACATAGTAACCAGATAAGTTTCACATTTAATTTTAGATGCCAGTTCCACCTTATTTGAGGAACTCAATTTCAATATAAGATCACGGTCCGGCTCACTGGCAAATCGCACACAATTTTGGGTTCAATACTTATATTGCACAGATAAGTGTCAGAATCTTCATCTTAATCAAAATCGTTATGCTGAGAAATATTACGATTGGTAAACTAATTGTATGGCTGTTTTGCTTGCCGTTCACGACTCCCGCAACAGCTCAATCAGAAGTGACAGAACTGGTCAGTAACCTGAAACTTCGCGGTATCGGTCCCGCGCTCATGGGTGGGCGAATTGCCGATATAGCAATTAGCCCCGAGGATCGGAGTACCTGGTACGTTGCCGTGGGTTCCGGTAATCTATGGAAGACTGTCAATAGCGGAATCACCTGGGAGCCAGTATTTGATGATCAAGCTTCGTATTCGATAGGATGTGTCTCGATTGATCCTCAGAATCCGGCAACCGTATGGGTTGGAACCGGCGAGAACGTTAGTGGGCGGCATGTAGCCTGGGGTGATGGTGTGTATCGCAGCTTAGATGGTGGAACGTCATGGAGAAATATGGGTCTGAACAACTCCGAACACATTGGGAAAATACTCGTCGATCCGACAAACAGCAATATAGTCCTGGTTGCTGCGGAGGGGCCGCTATGGTCATCAGGCGGCGACCGGGGTGTGTTTCGCACGGAAGACGGAGGGAAGACCTGGAAACAAGTGCTGAAAATAGATGAGAACACGGGAGTAACTGATTTGGAATTCGATCCATCAGACCCGAATGTAGTCTATGCTGCATCATACCAACGGCGCCGTCATACCTGGGCATTTCTGGCGGGCGGCCCGAAATCCGGGATATATAAATCGACTGACAACGGAGAGACATGGCGTGAAGTGACTTCTGGTCTTCCTAAAGGCGGCATGGGAAAAATTGGCCTGGCGGTGACACCCGCGAATCCAAATTTGGTCTATGCCACGATTGAAGCGGCTGATAAGGAAAAGGGATTCTACCGATCTGAAGATAAAGGTGAAAGCTGGGAGAAACAGAACAGCTATATCTCAGGAGGGACAGGTCCCCACTATTACCAGGAAATTGAAGCCTCGCCCACTGACCCTGATCTTGTTTATCAAATGGACGTATTTCTGCATGTCACACGGGATGGAGGAAAATCCTTTGACTACCTGACTACCGGCCATGAAAAGCACAGCGACAATCACGCAATGTGGATAGACCCTGACAACCCACAGCACCTGATCGCCGGTACAGACGCTGGGCTCTATGAGACCTTCGACGAGGGAGCAACCTGGAGACATTTTCCAAATCTGCCGATCTCCCAGTTTTATAAACTTGGACTGGATAACAGCGAGCCATTTTACAACATCGTTGGTGGAGCGCAGGACCTTGGCACGTTGATTGGACCGTCGCGAACGCTCAATGCTGAAGGAGTGCGTAACCGGGACTGGTATGTACCACTCGGTGCTGACGGATATTCTTCGCACTTTGACCCGGTCGAGTCACATATTGCCTATATGGAATACCAGCAAGGAGTACTTTTCAGGCTCGACCGCCGCAGTGAGGAAGTGCTCAATATTCAGCCGCAAGCAGCACCGGGTGATGCACCGGAGCGTTGGAACTGGGATAGCCCATTGCTCATAAGTCCTCACGACCACAAAAAAATCTATTTCTGTTCGCAAAGAGTGTGGCGTAGTGATGATCGTGGAGATTCCTGGTCTCCGATAAGTGAAGATTTGACCACCAATACAAATCGCTATGAATTGGAGTTCATGGGGCGTGTATGGAGTGTAGATGACTTGTATGATAATGGTGCCATGTCAAAGTACGCCACCATCACAGCAATCACGGAATCGCCGGTCGAAGAAGGTGTTCTGTATACAGGATCAGATGATGGATTGGTCCACGCGACCGAGGATGGTGGGGAAAACTGGTATCAGGGAGGCGTGCTGCCCGGAGTACCTGAGAGATCGTTTATCAACGATGTCAAAGCTTCACAACATGATGCAAGCACTGTATTTGCAGTAGCTGATGCACACAAGTTCGGAGATTTCAATCCTTATGTATTTATGAGTACTGACCGCGGCAGAAGCTGGCAATCCATTGCTGGTGATCTGCCGAAAGGCTCTATCGTATGGGCCATAGAGCAGGATCATGAGGATTCTGATTTACTATTTATCGGGACTGAGTTTGGCTTGTATTATTCAAATAACAAAGGGGTGAATTGGGTCAAACTGGGTGGTGGAGTACCCACGATTGCCTTCAGGGATATCGAAATTCACCGGCGTGATAATGACCTTGTGGGTGCCACATTTGGCCGTGGCTTCTATATCCTGGATGACTATTCGCCATTGCGGTCATTGGACGCAGCCGTAGAGACTGCCACGAATTCGCTGTTCCCGGTTAGAGATGCATGGTGGTACATACCCTCAATTCCTATGCAAGCTAAAGGAATGCCCACGCTCGGTTCTACAAGTTTTGTCGCTGACAATCCGCCGTTTGGTGCTACGTTCACGTATTTACTCACTGATATTCCGACGTCGGCCAAAATGAAAAGGGAGGAGTCGGAAAAGGAATTGCGTAATGATGATAGGAGTATCCCATTTCCGGGATGGGATCAGCTTCGGGAGGAGGCAACAGAGGGAAGTCCGCAAACGCTCCTCTTGGTTCGCAACTCAGTGGGTGAACCGGTGCGGTGGGTGCAGGGTGCTAATACGAAAGGCTTACATCGTATACATTGGGATCTGCGTTTGCCAGCAAAAGACCCAATCGATCTTTCAGAATCGGCATTTACCCCACCATGGAACACAGCATCACAGGGGCCACTTGCCCCTCCGGGTGATTATACCGTTGAATTGTTCATCGAACACGATGGTGAATTGATATCACAAAGTGATGTTCAGCGTTTTACCGTTAAACCCGTACCGACGACTGTCGAGGGAGTTGATTACGAGGCGATAAGTCAATTTCAGAAACAGACCAGTGAACTGATGCGGCAGGTTTCCTCCGCAAGTAGTAAGCTATCGGAAGTAAATGACAGATTGAGGCATATCGATGCCGCATTGAAACAAACCCCTACGGCGACGGTGGAGCACTTTGCGATGTACCGATCACTTATAAAAGAGCTGGCAGAACTGAGAATGGACTTGTCAGGTGACCCGGTACGTCAACGTCTTGATGAATCCACGGCACCTTCTATCTATCGACGGGTTGGATACGTCACCGGTGGCCATTGGGACACACGTCAAAATCCTACCGCCACGCAGCGTGAGAGCATTGAAATTGCCGAAAGTGAATTCAATGAATTTGAAGTTCGTTTGGATCAATTTCTCACAAAGCTTAAAGGCTTCGAGGCAGATCTGGAGACAATTGGGGCGCCGTATTCGAGGGGTAGGGATTAGAGGCATTCCTCGAGAGTGACTTTAAGAAACAAGAATTGATATGACTGATAAACTGAAATTTAAGGACTTATTGGATCAGTGGATTTATCCGCTGAAGACGATATTTTCTATGGATGAATAGAGGGTAAAATGAACTGGTCACTTTTGAGGGATCAACCGTGATTAAATTAAAAAAGGTATTTAGATAAGCTGTAGAGGACTATGTAGAACTCTGTAGAAACGGAGTGATTTAAAGGAACTTGTCTATTGGTACCAAAGCTTCAAAGTTCCAGTAGGGATGCATAAAAGGACTGCCTAATGCATTAAGATCTCTTCCTTTTTTCGTGCCTCCAGATATTCATCGTAACTTTTTAAACTATCATACATACCAGAAGGTGTCAGTTCGATGATTCGATTGCAGACGGTCTGCATTAATGTATGATCATGCGAATTCAGTAACAAATTACCTTTAAAAACCCGGAGAGCTTCATTGAGTGTGCTGATAGACTCCAAATCCAGGTGGTCGGTAGGATTGTCCAAAATCAAAAAATTAGGATGTGCCAACATCAATTTTGACAACATGCAACGAACTTTCTCACCACCCGAGAGTACACTTGATTTTTTATATACCTCCTCACCAGAGAAAAGCATTCTGCCCAGAAAACCTCTGATGAATTGCTCATCTTTTTCTTCAGAGTACTGACGCAACCAGTTGATCAAATCCAGATCATGGTCATTTTCAAAATAAGATTTATTATCATTTGGCAAATATCCGGGAGTGATTGTTAATCCAAATGTTACTTCACCTGAATCCGCTGACTCGATACCTGCGATAATATTGAAAAATGTGGTTAGTGCACTACCGTCTTCACAGATAATCCCGATTTTTTCACCGTCATTCATGGAGAAGTTGACATCCTTAAAAAGATAATTTCCCTGATCATCTTTTTTGGAAAGATCCTTTACCGTCAATAGTTGATCACCGGGCATTCTTTCGGGCTCAAAATGGATAAATGGGTATTTTCGGGTCGAAGGTCGAATTTCTTCAAGATTTAGTTTTTCCAGGGCTTTTTTACGACTGGTGGCCTGACGTGATTTCGAGGCATTGGCACTAAACCTCTGGATGAATTCCATGAGTTCTGCCCTTTTATTTTCTATTTTCTTATTGTTGTTGGCAGTTTGAGCAGCCATCATTTTGCTGGTTTCATACCAGAAAGTATAATTTCCTGCAAATATTCGGATACTCCCGTAGTCGATATCCGCGACATGAGTGCACACCATATCGAGAAAGTACCGATCATGCGAGACAACTATAACAGTATTTTTAAAATCAGCTAAAAAATCAGCCAACCAGGTAATGGTTACTGCATCCAGATCATTAGTAGGTTCGTCAAGTAGCAGTAGGTCAGGATTTCCAAAGAGGGCCTGGGCAAGCAATACTTTGACTTTATCCGCCCCCCGTAGATCTTTCATGAGTAGATGATGCAAATCTTCTTTGACGCCCAGGTTACTTAATAGCTGGGCAGCATCGCTTTCGGCAGTCCATCCACCCATTTCGCCGAATTCATTTTCTAAATCGGCAGCCCGAAGACCATCAGCCTCGGTGGCATCAGGATCCATGTAGATTCGGTCTTTTTCCACCATGATTTTGTACATGTGTTCGTGCCCCATGATGACCGTATCCAGGACTTTGTATTGATTAAAGACCGAATGATCCTGGCGAAGTACAGCCATCCGCTTGCCGGGTTCGATACTTACCTGCCCACGTGTAGGAGATATATCACCAGAAAGCATTTTTAGAAAAGTAGACTTCCCGGCTCCATTTGCTCCAATCACCCCATAGCAATTACCCTGCGTGAATTTGAGATTCACTTCATCAAATAAAATACGTTTGCCGTATTGAAGACCTAGATTCTGAACTGTTATCATAATTGTAAGACCTCTGTGAGTATAAAAGGTCGCAAAAGTAAAGATAAATATGGAAGCAGTGTACGAAAGGGATATCTACCCTTTGGGGCATACTAGGATAGTTGACAATATAATACCTTCAAATCATGGTGATGCCTCATCTACCCGGTCTCGGCACTATCCCTGTCCTACGCGCCCAAACCATCCACATATCGGACATTTGCTCGACCAGGTCAGGATTTTGGGAGGCGACATCATGCATTTCAGTGCGATCACTTTCCCAGATTTATCTACAAAACCCCACATCCCCTTTTTACCTTTGGTCTTTTTGCCCTGTAGATCTTGCGTGCGTTTAAATGCCGTTCGGTCTGTTGCGGCTTCCACACAGGCAATGCCCTTATTAAAGGACTGGGCACCATAAATAAATGGTTTTTTATCTGTTAAACGATCAAAAACCACTTGCCCTGTTGGATTTATGTATGACCAATTTGTTCCCCCAGACGGCAAAACCCCAGCCAAGCCTTCGCTAAATGAACTCGCCAACCAATATTGTGGTTCAATAAGCATCTTGCCCTTACGATCAATATATCCCCATAATCCCAGTGATAACTCATCATTAACATTGATTGCCGCCAGGCCCTCCTCAAAAGGTTTTACAGCCACATATTTGGCTTCTATAACTTCGGTCCCTTTCTGATCGATAAATCCAAACTTCTTGCCTGACTTGTAAATAAATAGAGGTTCTTCCGCATAAACACTTGTTGTAAAAACCAACACAATCAAAAAATGCAAACATACCTTAAACTTTGTCACCATAAAATGTCCTTCCACAAACAGAAGCCTCAAATTGGAAAACTGGCATCTCTACTAAAAAATCATTATCTTGCGTTCACGTTATCACCACAGCCAACCCAACGCGTGCACAAGGGGGCAATGTTATGGACGATCTGGTAATGCAGAAATATCTGTTCGATTTGCAAGGTTATTTGGTGGTCGAGAATGTTTTAAACCAGAAAGAACTGGATACCCTCAACGCCCTGATAGACCAACAACACCTACCGCCCCCAAAAGACACCAGTCGTTTTGGCAGCGCCCCCAAAGGGTCTGGTTTTTTAGACTGGGGCCAACCATTCTGTGATCTGCTCGATCACCCCGTCATCATGGCTATTTTGCGTTTTCGTTTAGGAGATTGCTTTCGCCTCGACCGGCTCTATGGCATCA
>JAUILM010000116.1 GCA_030432855.1 Bacteroidia bacterium | reverse complement strand
ATGGAGAAGGATACCCTGGTAAGGGCTCGTGCCATTGCCCGGATGCTCGACCTGGAAATGAAAGTGGGTGATGTAGAATACCAGGGAGATAAGCGTAAGGCTACATTTTATTTTACAGCCAATGGCCGGGTAGACTTCAGAGAACTTATCCGGCACTATGCCAAGGAGTTTAGAGTCAAGATTGAAATGCGTCAAATCGGTTCAAGACAGGAATCTTCCCGAATAGGTGGCATAGGGTCCTGTGGTCGGGAACTTTGCTGCTCCACCTGGTTGACCACTTTTAAGAGTGTATCCACGAAGGCTGCCCGATATCAAAACCTGGCCATCAATCAATCTAAACTATCAGGACAATGCGGAAGGTTGAAGTGTTGCCTGAATTATGAGTTGGATCTTTATACGGAGTCGTTGGATGTCTTTCCTATGCGAGCAGATGTCATCAAGGCCAAGGAAGGCAAGGCACAATTGATTAAAGTTGACATTTTTAAGAAGCTAATGTACTACTCCGTAAGTGATCCTAAAGGTCGCATGCGGATCGTCGGACTTCCACCTGAAGTAGTGCAAAATATATATGAATCCAATAAGAAGGGAATCTTTCCGGATCGTATTGAAGAGGCGACGCCAGCGCTTGAAGAAGCAGCAATAGATTTTGAAGATGTAACCGGTGGAGTCGAGTTGAAAGAGCTACCTAAGCGCAAGAAGAAAGGTAGGGGATCAAGTCGTAGATCTAACAGATCCAGACCACAAAACTCCAACAGACGGCGGAATAATCGACGCCGGGGAAATCAAAATAATAACAAAGAAAATAAATCATGAGTTACGATTTAGTAGTCATAGGGTCTGGGCCCGGAGGCTATGTAGCGGCTATCAGAGCGGCACAATTGGGAATGAAAACGGCTATCATCGAAAAATATAATAGTCTGGGAGGCACCTGCCTGAATGTAGGATGTATTCCATCAAAGGCTCTGCTAGACTCATCAGAGCACTACCATGCTGCTGAAAAAAACTTTGAAGAGCATGGGATTAAAATCTCTTCCCTCAAAGTTGATATGCCCCAGATGATAAAACGCAAGGATGGTGTAGTCGAACAAACGGTACAGGGTATCGACTATCTCATGAAGAAAAATAAAATCGATGTGTATCATGGTATGGGATCCTATGTGGATGCGCACAAAATTAAGATCAGCAAATCGGATGGTTCAGAGGAATTTATAGAAACTAAGAAATCCATCATTGCAACAGGATCAAAGCCTGTGACTCCTGACGCATTTAACTACGACAAAAAACGTGTCATTACATCCACCGAGGCTTTAAACATCACTTCTGTACCCAAACGAATGGTGATAATTGGAGCCGGTGTGATTGGTCTGGAGTTGGGATCGGTATTTGCCCGATTGGGTGCTGAAATCGAAGTAGTAGAATATCTGGATCGGATCATTGCGGGTATGGACTCCGATTGTAGCAAGGAGCTAATGCGATCGCTGAAGAAACTTGGGTTCAAATTCCACTTAAATCATATGGTGACCGGGGTAAAATCCGGAAAGAGTGGTGTTAAAGTCGATGTAAAGGCCCGGGAAGGTGAGAATGCCTTTACACTGGATGCTGACTACTGCCTGGTGGCGATAGGAAGACGTCCTTATACAGAAGGATTGGGATTGGAAAACACCAAGGTTGTTCTGGACGACAAGGGTCGGGTGGAGGTCAATGACCACCTTCAGACTGCCGAACCCGATATTTATGCGGTAGGAGATGTCATTCGGGGCGCTATGCTAGCCCATAAAGCCGAAGAAGAAGGTACGCTTGTAGCTGAAATTCTTGCAGGCCAAAAACCGCATATTGACTACAATCTTATTCCTGGAGTCGTATATACATGGCCGGAAGTGGCTTCAGTGGGAAAAACGGAGGAAGAATTAAAATCAGCGCAAGTGCCCTACAAGGTGGGCAAGTTTCCTTATAAAGCCTTAGGTCGAGCCAGGGCAAGTATGGATGTAGCAGGTATGGTCAAGATCCTGGCTCACAAGGATACCGATGAAATCCTGGGAATGCACATTGTGGGAGCCAGAGCAGCTGACATGATTGCTGAGGGAGTGATAGCCATGGAATTCAGAGCTTCAGCGGAAGACATAGCCAGGAGTAGTCATGCGCATCCTACATATACAGAAGCCGTGCGCGAAGCGGCACTGATGGCAACTGCGGATCGAGCTATTCACATTTAGGCCCGGGACTATTTTGACCCACTGACAATCAATACGATTTCACCTTTTATACTTGGTCTTGAATCGAGAGTGGTGAGTATCTCTTCCAGAGTGCCTCTGATGAATTCTTCATGGATCTTGGTCAGCTCCCTGGCCAGACAGGCTTCTCTGTCAGGACCACACAGTTCAATGAGTTGACTCAGACATTTCTTGATGCGATGCGGTGATTCATATAAGAGAAAGGTATTTGGCAATGTGCAGAGATATTTCAATCGTGTTTGTCTCCCTTTCTTGTGGGGCAGAAACCCTTCAAAGTGAAAACGGTCACTTGGTAAACCAGAGGAGACCAGTGCCGGGACGAATGCGGTTGCACCGGGAAGCGATATGACAGGGATATCATGATCAAGTGCCGCCCGGACCATCAGATATCCGGGATCACTGATGCCAGGTGTCCCGGCATCTGATATGAGTGCTACCTTACTACCACTCTGCAGTACTTGCAGTATGCTATCTACTCTTGCATGTTCATTATGCGTATGAAATGATTTTAGTGGTTTGTCAATGCCATAGTGCTTCAAAAGTCTACCGGAGACCCGGGTATCTTCAGCCAAAACCAGGTCCACCTCCTCAAGCGTTTTGATCGCTCGTAGGGTAATGTCTTCCAAATTTCCAATAGGAGTGGGTACCAAATACAGCATACGTTAAGCTATTCTAAGAATCTAAAGATTTTGGCTTCGTCCTGGATGACCAAAGTAGGGACATAAAAATGTATAGTACGATCGAAAAACTGGCAGTCAATGTTTTTAGAAAAGGAATCGATGCCAGGACAATGATCAGATAGGACCACTGATATGCATTACCCTTCCAACTCAATGACTTCATTTTAAATGAAAAATGAGGACTACGGGATACCATTAAAATGGAGATAAGTACAACGCTGATCAGTAAAAAGGCAGGATGACTAAAAGGGGATTGACATGTACTGCAATTGATCGAATGATTGAGCCAAAAAAGACCACAAAAGTACATGGCGGCGGCCGGAATAGGGAGTCCTGAGAAATGTGAGGTGGAAGCTTGTTCAACATTGAATCGAGCCAGGCGATATGCACCGAAGGCCGGGATCAAAAAAGCTATAAACGCCAGTGGATAACTAGAGCTCTCGGTAAACAGGAGGTCAAATATCATGATGCCTGGAGCTACTCCAAAAGAAATCACATCGGCAAGACTATCCAATTGAATGCCTATTTCACTACTGACACCCAGTGCTCTTGCCACCAACCCATCCAGAAAGTCAAGGATCAGGGAAATGGCAATACAAACCAGGCCTGCGATCGGCAGGTCGTGAAGGACAAGAACGATAGATAAACAACCTGAAATCAGGTTTCCTAAAGTGAGTAGATTTGGAATCATCGCTTTCATCCTTACCCAAATCTATAGATAATTGTGATCAAATAAACATTTAGGACTAAGGATTGACCAAACCAAATTCCTAACATATGCGTCAAACAAAGAAAGGAATTAATAAATAGTTAATGATCAGCGTATTGAAAAACGTAAGTAGGGATTGATCGTTATCTTTGCAAGCATCTATAATCTCATGATAAGACGATTACTGAGCATCTTGTTACTGGCACTGCCATGTCTGGCATTCGGTCAGATCATGTCTAATGATGAATGTGTAGATGCACTCGTGCTGTCGGACATTACCGATTGGTGCTCGGACAGTGGCGAATTTTCGAATGCCGATGCCAGTGTCTCACAGGAATCTTCTCCAGGTTGTTTTTCAGAAACGGGCAACGATGTTTGGTTTCAGTTTGATGCAGCATCCACCAGTATTAACATCAGGGTGTTGGGAGATATCGTAGATATTTATGGTATAACAGACTTTTCGAAGGGATCTATCATTCTTCCCAAGTTAGCACTGTATGAAGGATCATGTGGAAATTTGAATCTTATCGCATGTAATGAAGATCAGGGTGATCACATTGCCGAACTATACTCAGATGAGATTATTCCCAATGCGACATACTTTATCCGGGTGAGTAGTACGACGGCAAATGCCGGCACTTTCCAGCTTTGCATTAGCTCGTTCAATTTTGTACCTGAGCCCAATTCTGATTGCCCTACCGGAGTGATACTTTGTGATAAATCATCATTTTTTGTTGATGCCTTGAGTGGGCAGGGAAATATCACCAATGAAGTAAATGCTTCTTGTGTCCAGGTGGAATCAGGGTCTGCCTGGTACAAATGGGTTGCCGGTAGCAATGGATCGCTTGCCTTTGTCATTACGCCTAATAATCCCGGAGATGATATAGACTTTGCCTTGTTTGAAATGCCCAATGGGATCAATGATTGTTCTGACTTAATAGAACTTCGCTGTATGGCCAGTGGTGCAAACGGGCAAAATCCTGTTGGCCCTTTTATTCCCGCTCCCTTTGATCAGTGGGATGAATGTACAGGCCCCACTGGTCTTGCAGATTCAGAGACTGATTTTACTGAAACACCTGGCTGTATGACAGACGTGGACAACAACTTTGTAGCCTCAATCAATATGGAGGCGGGAAAAGCCTACGCACTAATCATCAACAATTTCAGTGCTACAGGACATGGTTTCTCCCTGGAATTTGGAGGAACTGGTGATTTCCTGGGCCCGGTGGCAGACTTCAGTACTGATGATTTGGACGGCACAATTTGCTCTGGTGAACCGATCATCTTTTTTGACGAGTCTTCATTCGGAGAACTTGCCCTGGTGGACTGGCAGTGGAATTTTGGAGATGGTGCGATACCTCAAACAGCTTCCGGACCGGGACCGCATCAAGTCCAATATAGTAACGGAGGTGTGAAGTCAGTAGCGCTCACAGTGGAGTCAGAAACTGGATGTCTGGTCACAGAAATCGGAACGGTTATAGTCGAAGAGCCCATCCGGATCGATGCAAATATTGTACATCAGACCTGTCCGGAGAGTATTGATGGCCAGATAGAATTAGATATCACCAGTGGTAGTACGATTACAGCTATCACCTGGAGTAATGGAATGACAGGTCCACTCATCCAAAACTTATCTCCCGGGGTCTATACAGCATCCATTCAGAATTTTAATGGTTGCGACACCATCGTTAGTTATGAAATTGAGGCTCCATTACCCCTGAGTATTGACCAAATAATTACTCGCCCTAGCTGTGGAGGCGGGTCCAATGGCTCCATTACCCTGGTCGTTGACGGTCAGGCCCCACCTTTTGTATATGACTACCAGGATGGAAACGGATTCGTCTTGTCAAATACCCGGGATGGTCTTGTGGCGGGGATCTACACTATTGATATCCGTGACAATAATGGCTGTATCACTACCATCAGTGTTCCCCTGGGTGAAATTGATATCGATGTCGATTCTATGCCGGATCCCATCACACCACCCTCGTGCTTCGGTTTTTCAGACGGACAAATTGAGTTGGTGATTAATGGTGGAAATGGTCCTTATATGTATGACTGGAATCTTACCGGTACATTTCTTCCTACGAATGTTTTATCTAATATTAGTGCCGGACCGGTCGTAGTCGCGATACGTGATGCTGCCGGGTGTCTTGGCTTCGCAGTGTTTGATGTACCTCAACCGGACTCACTGATCGTCAATTTGGATACTATAGATATTTCTTGTTTTGGCATGCAGGATGGAATGGTGCAGACATTGGTTTTTGGAGGTACTAACCCTTACAATTATAACTGGAGTAACGGTACTATGGATACATTAGCATCGGGACTCAGTGCAGGACAATACGCAGTGACGGTTACCGACAATAATGGATGCCAGTCTTTTGCATCGGCATCTATAGAGGAACCTCCCGAGTTGTTTATCAGTCTTGACAGTGTTGAAGAAGCACGATGTTTTGGTGAGGCATCAGGTGCCGCATTTGTTTCTGGATTTGGAGGGAATGGCCCTTATCAATACCAGATAGCAGGACGTGGGTTTCAGGATACTTTCGCTTTTGATGGCCTGGTAGCTGGTTCATATACGGTCACGGTGCGAGATGATAGGGGATGTACTAAGTCCGTTGCGGCAGTAATCGGAGAGCCTGAGCCCTTATTGGTATCGGCCGGTCAGGATACTACAGTGAATTTAGGCTTTACCACACAGCTGCTGGCAGCGCACCAACCACCCTCTAAACCTGTCAGCTATTCCTGGACACCTGCAGAAAACGCCAGCTGTGATGATTGTCCGTTTCCGGTGGTCAGACCTACAGGCACCACCACCTTCCAGGTCACCGTGGTGGATGATAATGGTTGTGCTGCATCTGATAATATCACCGTATTTGTGTTCCTGGACCGACCTGTTTTTATACCCAATGCCATCACCCCCAATGGTGATGGATTTAATGATCAACTGCATATCTTTGGAGGCCCGGCGGTAAGAGCTGTCCGATCACTTAAGATTTTCTCAAGGTGGGGAGAGATGGTCTATAGTATGGAAGATTTTCCAGTAGGTGACGGAGTACTTGGTTGGGATGGAACCCATAAGGGACAGGAACTTAATCCCGGTGTTTTTGCTTATGTAGCTGAGATTGAGTTTATAGATGAAGTAGTAGTTCAATTTGAAGGGGATATTACCTTGATTCGATGAGACACATTTACATTTTGATATGCTTTTGCCTGGTCATGGGATTCTCATCTTGTGTAAATGATCTTGCCGAGGTGAATGAATTATTTGAGCAAACCAAACCAGGGGTCGAGGTCGCTAAGGACATCGAGATTCTATACAGTGATTCAGCGATAGTCAGGATTAAAGTGATAAGTCCTACTTTGTTACGTCATCTGGACCCCAATCGTCTTGTCGACGAATTTCCTGATGGTTTGCATGTTGACTTTATTGAAGATGATGGTAGTGTAGGCAGCACCCTGGATGCAAAGAAAGGTGAACGACTCAATCGCGATAAAAAGATGATAGTTAGGGATTCGGTCGTATTGCAGAATATCAGAAATGAAAAACTGGAGACCGATGAACTTATCTGGGACGAAGCAACGGCTGAGGTCTACACGGACAAATTTGTCATCATCACCAAGCCGGAAGAAATTGTGTACGCCTATGGCTTCAAAGCCAAGCAGGATTTCTCTCAGTATGAATTATTGCAGGTCGTGGGTCGTATCAAGGTACAGGACTTTCAGAATGAGTTTAAGAATTAGTTAGACCAAGAGATTTCATATTTCCCAAAGTATTTATTCGATCAGGTAGTATCTTAGTATTTAGATATGGGTTCACTGATATTTTTCATTATTCTTTTTCTGATTCTATCGGCCTTTTTTTCCGGGTCAGAAATTGCATTTATCTCTGCCAATAAGATCCGAATAGAACTACTCAAGGAGCAGGCTAAATTCCGAGGTCGGATCCTGAGTAATTTCTACGAAAAACCGAGAGATTTCCTGGGCACCATGCTGGTTGGCAACAATATTGCCCTGGTGGTATTCACAACCTTGATGACTAAACTACTTAGTCCGGCTATTGCTCAGATTACCGGTACGGGTGTTCCACTCTTATTGGTTAATACCCTAATCATCACGGTGGTGGTTTTAATTTTCGGTGAATTTATCCCCAAAACAGTCTTTAGGGTGTATGCAAATAGTACCATTAGCTTTCTGGCACTTCCACTTCAGTTTTTCAAAATGCTCTTGTCCGCACCAACATGGTTGATGACGCAGCTGTCAACGATCATTCTACGGCTTTTTTTCAAGCAAGGAGATGAAATGTCCAAGACAAAATTTAGCCGGATCGACCTTGAGCACTTCGTGCAGGATAGTTTTGAGGGTGATAGTGATGACGAAATTGATACAGATATTTTTAAGAATGCGCTCAAACTAAAGGAAACTAAAGTACGGGATTGCATGGTACCCCGAAATGAGATCATTTCCATTGACGAGGAAGCAGCTATGGAGGATCTTATTGATCTATTTCATGACACCAAGCTGTCGCGTATTCTGACGTATCAGGGTGATATTGATAACGTGACAGGGTATATTCATCATCAGCAATTACTTAAGCAACCCAAGCGACTGAAATCCGCCCGCCTACAGATTCCTTTCGTGCCGGAGGTCATGAGTGTACAGGATGTGATGAACCAGTTTTTTAAGGCTGAGAAGAATATTGCTTGTGTCGTGGATGAATTTGGCGGCACAGCCGGAGTCATTACACTGGAAGATATCCTGGAAGAAATCTTTGGAGAGATAGAGGATGAACATGATCAGGAGGATCATATTGATGAACAGATAGCGGAAAATGAGTGGCGATTTTCGGGTCGATTGGAGATTCACTATCTCAATGAGAAATATGAAGATCTCAATATCCCCGAAGGTGACTATAACACTTTGTCAGGTTATATTGTGATGACTACAGCCAGCATTCCTGAAGAAGGTACCATCATTGATTTGGACGGTTATCAGTTTGTCCTGGAGCACGTCAGTGACACACGAATTGAAACCGTGCGTGTTGTAAAGGTCATTGACCGCGACGCCGACTAGTCTATTTTTTAAGCATCAAGAAGAGACAGAAATTCACTTAGAATCATGGCTGTGGCCCCCCACACTACCTTCGAATGAATACGAAAGTAGGGTACATTTTTCAGCGTGATGCCATGATGTGTTTTGATATTGGTCTTATCCACCAGCTGGCTTTGTAATAAGTAAGAAAGGTCAACCCGAATGACGTCATCCACTTCTGAGGGTTGAGGTACCAGGTTTGAATCTTCATGGGTATAGGCCAGCACGGGCGTGACCAGGAAATTGCTGACCGGAATATATAAAGGAGTGAGTCGACCCATTACCGTGACTTTTGACGGTTCCAGTCCTATTTCTTCATGTGCTTCTCGCAAGGCGCAGGCCTCTAAAGAAACATCGGATGCTTCTAGTTTTCCACCTGGAAAAGATATCTGTCCGCTGTGTTTATCCTTTTCATGCTTTTTTCGCTGGATAAAGACCGTCTGTGCATTCTCACCATTTAATAGTGGAATCAGCACAGCTGCCTGAGACGCATGAGGCGGGGCCTCAGAGGCAAGGCGTCCTTTAGTAGCGGCCATTTTATAATGAGCGGACTGACCGGGAAGAGGTTCGTGTAATCTGTTTTCTAAATGCTGAATGTATCGTGCAAAGGACAAGACAACTACAATGTAGTTTGAATATACTTTTCAAGAGCCATCGTCATCGAAGGCGTTTCTGGTGAAGGCGCCTGAATATTGATGGTCAGGCCCCTATCTTCTACAGCCTTGCTGGTACTCTTTCCAAAAACAGCTATCCTGGTTTCGTTTTGCTTGAAATCAGGGAAGTTCTCATACAGAGACTGAATGCCAAGAGGGCTAAAGAAGACTAAAACATCATACGTGATGTCTGCCAGGTCGGATAGATCACTACTTACAGTCCGATACATCATAGCTTCCTGAAACTCATATCCACCATCTGCTAGAAACTGCACAACAGGCTTGCTTCCCAAATTAGAACATGGTAACAAGAACTTCAACCCCTTATGTTTATTGAAATAGTTCGATAGATCTTCGATCTTACGCTTACCTACGAATACTTTACGTTTCCGGTAGACAATAAACTTCTGCAAATAGTGTGCAACAGCTTCCGACAGACAAAAGTACTTGGTATCCTGAGGCATCTTAATCCGCATTTCCTCGCACATCCTGAAGAAGTGTTCGATCGAATTTCTACTGGTCAGTATCACTGCCGGATATTCGTCAGGTCTTATTCGGGTCTTTCTGAATTCTCTTTCCTCAACTGGTTCCACATGAATAAACGGCCGGAAATCAATTTTAAGCTCGTATTTGTTTTCCAGATTGTAGTATGGAGATCGTTCTGGCTTTGGTTGAGAAATCAGAATAGTTTTGACTTTTTTGTTCTTCTTTACTTCTGCGTTTGATGCTGACATTCAATGCTTTTTGAATGAAGAAATCATTGTACTCCAAGCTTGCTCAAAGCTAGTTTCACTATGATTATTAAGGGTGCTATTTCGGCGGTGCAAAGATAAAGAAAAAAATGAAACTGGTATTGATAGAGAAACCTACCCGAAATAAAGAGCCCCTTCAATTGCCGGAATAGATACATCATCAAAATGATACCGGCACCCAACCAAACCATGTATTGCGTCAATGTGGGAGGGCCAAAAGCAATCACCAGATTTACGGGTGTAATTATAATACCTAACAGTATGTTGAGAAGCATAGTGACAAAGCTGTACAAATGTGCTTCCTTCTCAACCGGAAATAGCGTGCTGAGCAGCTGTAGGCTGAAATGCCGAACCAAATATACGGCGCCAACTACCAGGATAGAGCCCAGGAGAAACATGATTCCCTCAGGTGGATCATATCCAACAAAGTGCGCAAAAAGGTATAAGAAAAAACCGATCGTCAAAACAAAGTATAAATAGAACAACCAATACATCCATGGCATACTCTTGTATTCCCGGTAAAGGAATCGGAGGTAGTTATCATTTGCTATCGCGCGGTACGCCTTTCTAATCAGACTGCGATTGATAGTCAACAAGGCTCCCAATAGAAGTAAGAGTCCGATGCTAAATCCGAATAGAATTCGATTGTCAATTTGATAGTCAAATTCAGAAAGTTGATCTGAAAGGTTCTGAATGCTTTCAGTAATCATTCCAGAAGTATCATCAGTCTCTCCGGACTCCTCAAGTGTCTCCGGGTCTGTGTTGGACTCAAAGGGCTCTGCATAAGCAGTGTCCGGCACAAGACTATCTGAGAAAATATCAAAGATGGAG
>JAUILM010000115.1 GCA_030432855.1 Bacteroidia bacterium | reverse complement strand
GAGGCTTTATTGCAAGCGAGCCATGAAATAAGCGTCACTGCAAAGCTTAAATAGAAAAGCTTTCGAATCATACGGAGAAAAGCTTAGAAATTTTGATGACTCACTTACGAGTCTAACAGCTCTTTATAAAAATCAAGGTAAGCAGGTAAGTAGTTTTCGGCGTCCTCAACCTCCAGAACAGGTTTGTCCAGATTAGTCACCTCCTCTTTAACGCCAGCTTCAATCTCATCGCTGCCAAGAATCAAGGCATCTGAAAAGGTAGTAGCACCCTCAGTCAAGGTGACTCCCTGACCATTCATATATGCTTTGAGATCTTCAGGCTCCAGGTTGTTGATAGATGCTTTTTCAGCAAACCGATGCTGCAAGTCTCCTTGTGCTTCCTGACCATAAAGCGAGTAGATGACCTTTGAATCCTTAAATATTGGTTCATTCTGGTATGCTGCTTTCAGGTAGAATGGAATCAGGCTGGTCATCCAACCATGGCAATGGATCAAGTCCGGTGCCCATCCAAATTTCTTGACTGTTTCAAGAACACCCTTACAGAAGAAGATCATTCTGTCTGCATTATCCTCAAACGGGTTACCAGAATCATCGACAAAAATTTGCTTTCTTTTAAAGAACTCCTCATTATCCAGGAAGTATACCTGCATTCTCGTACCCGGCAGTGAAGCTACCTTAATGATTAATGGATAATCATCTTCATCCACAATGATGTTCATCCCTGAAAGTCTTACCACCTCGTGCAATCTGTGACGACGCTCATTAATAGTTCCAAATCTGGGCATGAGTACTCGGATTTCCATGCCATGCTCCTGTATATATTGAGGCAGACGTCTTGCTATAGCAGAGACCTCAGAAAGTGTCGTGTAAGGTTCCATTTCCTGTGTCACTATCAACACGCGCTTCTTACTCATCGTTGTTTTCTTTTTATAACCTAAAGATGTTCAATCCTTTAAAAGGACTGCAAAGATACTAAAAAATGGTGCTTTGATATGCAAAGGCTTATAACCTACGGAGTTAAGAATCCCTTAAACCCCCTATTTCCTGTAATCATGTTGCTACGGACTGCATGATCCAGGCACAGATAATGGCACCATAGGTGCCCAAGGCATAACCTAGTACTGCCATTAGGACGCCCACCGGGGCCAGCGACGGACTAAAAGCCGATGCAACCACGGGTGCCGAAGCGGCACCACCCACATTCGCCTGACTACCGACAGCTACAAAGAAGAAAGGAGCATTTATAAGCTTTGCCACGATGATAAGTATTAAAACATGAATAGCCATCCAAATCAATCCAATGCCAAACAAGGCAAGATTATCGAAAACCTCCGCTATGTTCATCCGCATCCCAATCGATGCGACAAGAAAGTATATGAAGACCGAACCCCATTTTGAGGCTCCCACACCTTCCAATTTACGGGCCGTAGTAAATGACAATAGCAATCCGACCGTAGTAGCTATCACAATCAGCCAGAAGAATGATGACATCAGCGAATCCAGGCGCATGGCTGTAAGTGTAGGTTTAAACTGCTCCATGAAGGGAGTGATCGTATCCGCACCCCAGTGCGCCAGTGCCGTACCTCCAAAAGCCACTCCCAGCATTAAGAACAAATCTGTGGTCGTAGGTATACGCTCTACCCTTGCACGGTAATTTTCAACCCTGTTCTTCAGATCATCAATTGCACTGGTGTCAGATTTTAACCATCGATCCAACTGCTGGCTGATATTGGCACCATATAGCAGGAATCCCATCCAAATGTTGGCCACAACCACATCTACTACAATCATAGTACTGAATATGGCATCACTTACCTGAAAGATCTCTTTCATGGCCGTTTGATTTGCACCTCCTCCAATCCAGCTCCCGGCCACTGTACTTAATCCCCTCCAGAGCTCATCAGGATCTATGCCTGGCATAAAATTTAGCATGATATACAGTGCAATCGGCCCACCCAGGATAATCCCGACACTGGCAGCGAAAAACATAATCAGCGCCTTGGGACCCAAATTGAGTATCCCCTTGAGATCAATACTGAGACAAAGTAAAATCAAACTGGCAGGTAAGAAGTATCGCGAGGCTACGAAATACAAATTGGACGATTCGCCTGATATTAATCCAAATGGCCATTGGAGCAGGGCAGGAATAAAGTAGCATAGTAGAAGTGCAGGCACGTATCGATAGAATTTCTTCCAGGACTTAAGTCCGGAAGTATAGAATATCCCGGCAAGCACCAATAGGAGTATACCCGTGACTATTGCATCATTTTCAAAGACTGGTGTATGGTTCATTTATTCGCTATCATTTATCAACTCAAGATCGACTTCCTTATCTGAAATTCTCACCTCCCGAATTCTCACTTTGATTCGATCACCGATCTTAAAGATACTACCTCCGTTGGGGCTTTGGGCTTTCATCCGATTATCACTCACGATATATGAGGTGGGTAGACCATCAAATTCGACCATTCCTTCGACCCGGGAGTGCTTCAGTTCCACAAATAAGCCCCTGTCGATCATCCCACTTATGATGCCCTCATGGATCTCGCCGATACGGTCTGCCGCATACTCGACCTGTTTGTATTTAATCGATTCGCGTTCGGCTTCCTGCGCCTTACGCTCCTGGTTGCTGACATGTTGACATTTGGATTCGAGCTCTCCCTGACGTACCCGATAATCTTCCTTCAAGTTCTTTTCAAGGATTCGATGTACCAGGACATCCGCATATCGACGAATGGGTGAGGTGAAGTGCGTATAGTTCTCAAAACCCAGTCCAAAATGCCCAATATTCTCAGTTGTATAAATGGCTTTGGACATGGTGCGCACTGCAAAGGGTTCGGCAAATGCCAGTAATTCATTGTCACGTGCAGCCTCAGATAATCTGTTAAAAGATTTTCGGGTCTGATCAGGACTGTCAAACAAGAACTGAAACCCCAGTTCTTTAAGGAACAAGGCATACGAGGCCAGTTTTTCATCGTCTGGCAGGTCATGTACCCGGTAGACGAAGGGAATCGGAGGATGCGCCTTTTTGGTCATATATTTTGCTACCTCCTTGTTGGCCAATAGCATAAACTCCTCCACCAGCATATGGGTATCCAATCGCTCTTTTGTATGAATGGCAACAGGATGATTATTTTCATCCAATTCAAATTGGACTTCCGGTGCTTCGAAGGCAATCGAGCCACCCTTAAAGCGACGTTTTCTCAGGATTTTAGCCAATCGGTCCAGGGCCAGGAGCTCTGACCTGAAGGGTCCCACATCGCCATTGATGACAGCCTGTGCTTTTTCATAGGCATATCGATGGTCTGAATGAATGATGGTTTTTCCAAACCAGACATTCTTCAAGGTATTTGACTTATCATAGTTGAAGATCGCGGAGAAAGTCAATGAGTCCTCATTGGGTCTTAGGGAACACAGCTCATTAGAAAGAACTTCGGGAAGCATGGGAGCAACACGATCTACCAGGTAGACCGAAGTAGATCTCTTAAAAGCCTCTTTATCAATGGCACTTCCTTCCTTCACATAATGGGTCACATCGGCAATATGGACACCTATTTCTGTGTCGCCATTTTCAAGCACCTGGTATGAGAGTGCGTCATCAAAGTCTTTGGCGGTGGCGGGATCGATCGTGAATGTGGTCACTGATCGCATATCGCGTCTACTCGCTATCTCTTCTTCAGTCGGAGTTCTGGGAAGTTCGGATGCAGACTTCTCAACCCCATGAGGAAACCCGATGTCAAAGCCATTATTGACAAGAATGGACGACATCTCCACCTCGTGGTGATCCATTTTATCCAGAACTTTCACGATGGTACCGATAGGACTTTTGTTAGCTCTTTCCGGCCATGTCAACACCTTGACCAAAACCTTATCGCCATCGATAGCTTCACCTTGCTCATCCGGATACACATAGATGTCGAAAGGTATTTTATGATTGTCCGGAACCACAAAACCAAAATTGCGACTTGCCTGAAAATCACCAATGAACTGTTCGGTAGATCGCTCAATAATCCTGGTGATGCGTCCTTCGAGTCGCGGACCAAATCGCTTCAGTACTTCGACTTCCACGCGATCTCCATCCATCGCCTGCAGCATCTTTTTCGCAGGTACATAGACATCTGATTTGAGGTCTTCACAAATGATATACCCTGCGCCTGTGCGAGTTATGTCTACATATCCCTGATGTCTTTTCACTTCCCGGGGCTCAGATGTGCCTTCCGTAAGTGGATTCAGCTTAAACTTTCCATCTTTAATTTCGGAGATTTTTCCCTTCTGGGCCAATCGTGCAAGCGCCTCGTCGACCGAGGGCTTCGAATTGTTGATCTTGAGCTTCTTTAGGATTTGTTTTGCGTTTAAACGCTTCTTAGGGTGTCTCAAAAACAACTTAATAACTTGATAGTCAAGTTGTTTTGCAGGTAACTTTTTACCTTTTATACTTCTTTTTGTCATATTTTTCTTGAATTAATAATAGCACCATGCTAGTTTTCACTTAGTGACTGAAGTATATCTCCTGTGGGAGAAATCTCCAGCTGAAAGGTATGACTGCTTGATGCCTCATAGGGCTGATCATCTACGGCTGCTACTCCTTCTGCCACAAGAATGACCCCCTCGTCATCAATGGTGGCTATCCGTTTTAATATGGACTCTCCATTTGATTTCATACCGGCAATCGTCTGCCGATTAATAAATCTTCCTTTCAAATCAAATGTGGTGAGTATGTATTCATATTGCAGCAAGCTAGCTTTCCAATAGACCAGCGCTTGATAATGTTCGGCGGTTGGTAGTCTAAAGCACGCGATAAATTCTGTGAACTCATCCAGTTCATCATCAGGAGCTTTAAGATATCGATCGACCATGGCCTCAGTCAGAGGCTTATTTTGCGTCGAAAAAATATGGTGCGTATCCGTGGTGAGTGTTATCGGTAAGTCGACTTCGGGAAATCGCTCCAAAAGGACTGCAAATGGGATTGCTTTGTTCTTCATGATACATCAAAAAATGAAATGGTAATTCTCAGACTTTGAGGAAACTTCGACAATGGTAGCTTATCAGCTTGATACCGAAAAAGAGCATTCGGTGTGCAGAGAAGACTAATTATCACAGTACAAAGATAGTTAATTTTAGATTCGTTCTAAATAATTAGCTTTACTACATCACTTGTCTACTTGGATTTGTTTAGACAATGGATAAAAAATAGATTTGTTAAGATCTTAACAACGGCAACATGTCCTGGTTTTCTCAATTTTTGAAGTCCTCGATTGGTAAGAAACTCATTATGAGCCTTACCGGACTATTTCTGGTGCTATTTCTCGTGGTGCACCTTAGTGGTAATCTCCAACTTCTTTCCGACGATGGGGGAGAGAGCTTCAATATGTACACCAAGTTCATGACGAGCAATCCACTCATTAAGACAATCTCCTATGTCACATATTTCCTGATTTTGCTGCACACAATTCAGGGTATCATGATATGGAGACAGAACCGCGGAGCACGCGCATCACGCTATGCCGTATCTAGTACCAAGCATACGACTTTTGCCTCACGCAACATGGGTGCATTGGGTACCATCATTTTGATTTTCCTACTGCTGCACATGTATCAGTTTTGGCTTCAGATGAAGATCGATGCTACAGAAATGGTCGTGTACGGTGATTATGAACCGGTGAAGGATCTGTATGCGCTGGTAGCGGTCGCCTTCAAGCAACCTCTGTACGTGATCATCTACGTGCTTTCCATGATTGTCATTGCTTTTCATCTGCGACATGGCTTTCAAAGCGCCTTTCAAACCTTGGGCTTAAACCATATAAAGTATAATGGAGTAATCAGATTTTTGGGTAATGCGATTGCCATATTGATTCCCTTGGGATTTGCTTTTATTCCTGTATTCTTTTACCTCTTTAGATAAGAAACTAGATGTCAATAAAACTAGATAGTAAAGTACCAGAAGGAGAACTTTCTCAGAAGTGGATGAACTATCGGTCTAAGATGCCGCTAGTTGCACCCAACAATAAACGACGCATTGAGATTATCGTAGTAGGTACGGGCCTCGCGGGTGCAAGTGCTGCAGCCACATTAGGTGAATTGGGGTACAAGGTCAAGTGTTTTACATTTCACGATAGTCCAAGAAGAGCACATAGTATTGCCGCCCAGGGAGGTATCAATGCCGCCAAGAATTATCAAAATGATGGCGACAGTGTTTACAGACTATTTTACGATACCATCAAGGGGGGAGATTACCGGTCAAGAGAGGCTAATGTACATCGACTGGCAGAAGTCAGTACCGATATCATAGATCAATGTGTAGCACAGGGAGTACCATTCGCTCGAGAATATGGGGGTTTGCTGGCTAACCGATCCTTTGGAGGTGTACAGGTATCCCGGACTTTCTATGCCCGGGGTCAGACAGGCCAACAGCTTCTGTTAGGGGCGTATCAGGCGCTGAGTCGTCAGATTGCATCGGGAGCGGTACAAATGTACAATCGCCATGAAATGCATGATTTGGTGGTAATTGACGGCAAGGCTAGAGGAATAATCGTAAGAAACTTATTGACAGGTAAGCTGGAACGCTTTGCCGCGCACTGTGTAGTCCTGGCTTCAGGTGGCTATGGCAATGTCTATTACCTGTCTACGAATGCAATGGGGTCTAATGTATCTGCCTCATGGCGAGCCGTGAAGCGAGGTGCATTAATGGCCAATCCATGCTACACGCAGATTCACCCTACATGCATTCCCGTATCAGGTGACTATCAGTCAAAGCTTACACTGATGTCAGAGTCGTTGAGAAATGATGGACGGGTTTGGGTACCGAAAGAAATGTCGGATGTTGAAGCTATCAGAAACGGTTCCCTGAGACCAGAAGATCTCCCCGAAGAAAAGAGAGATTACTATCTGGAAAGAAGATATCCCGCATTTGGGAACCTGGTGCCTAGAGATGTAGCATCACGGGCCGCAAAAGCTGCCTGTGATGAGGGAAAAGGCGTTAACAAAAGTGGTCTGGCAGTGTTTTTGGATTTTGCCGATGCTATCGAACGCTATGGAAAGTCTGAGGCATTAAAGAATGGTATAAAGAACCCCGATAAAGCCACGATCACAAAATTAGGTGAGGGCGTTGTAGAAGCTAAATATGGCAACCTCTTCGAGATGTATGAAAAGATCACCGGAGAGAATCCCTATAAAACACCCATGATGATCTATCCTGCCGTGCACTACACGATGGGTGGGCTGTGGGTAGATTATAATCTGGAGACGAACGTATCCGGACTATTCGCATTAGGAGAGTGCAATTTTTCAGATCATGGAGCCAACCGGCTGGGAGCATCCGCATTGATGCAGGGACTGGCTGATGGATACTTCGTGATCCCATATACGATAGGTACTTTCCTTTCCAAGGAGATTCGGACACCGGCTATCTCTACCGATCATCCTGCATTCGCATCAGCAGAAAATGAAACCAGGGCCCGGCTGGAAAAATTAATCAACATTAAAGGAAAACAAACGGTAGAAGCTTTCCATCGAAAGCTGGGACTCATCATGTGGGAGTATTGTGGTATGTCACGAAATGCGGAAGGTCTGAAAAAAGCGAAGAAATTGCTTCAGGATCTTCGAGCAGAATACTGGAGTGATGTACTGGTGCCCGGTGAAATCGACGAGTTCAATCCAGAACTTGATAAGGCATTTAGAGTGGCGGACTTCATGGAGCTGGGAGAGATGATGGTAGAGGATGCATTGAACCGGGAAGAATCCTGTGGTGGTCACTTTAGAGAAGAGTATCAAACAGAGGATGGGGAGGCACTGCGACGGGATGATGAATTTACGTATGTAGCCGCCTGGGAATGGAATGATAATACAGATTCTATCCTTCACAAAGAACCTTTAGTGTTTGAAAATGTAGAACTAAAGACAAGAAGTTACAAGTAAGAAACTACCGTCAAAAAGTCGCAGAAACATGAAATTAACGCTGAAAATCTGGAGACAGAAAAACAATTCAACTCCTGGTAAATTTGAATCATATCAAGTCCAGGCTAATGAACATATGTCCTTTTTAGAGATGCTGGACGTACTAAATCAGGATCTTATTGAGTCTGGTAAGGACCCAGTGGCTTTCGAGCATGATTGTCGGGAAGGAATCTGTGGAGCGTGCGGTGTAGTCATAGACGGACAGCCACACGGATTACTTAAAGGTACCACTACTTGTCAGCTCCATATGCGATTTTTTAAAGACGGTGATACCGTAACGATAGAACCCTTCAGGGCCCAGGGCTTCCCTGTGATCAAAGACCTCGTGGTAGATCGAAGCTCTTTTGACCGAATCATTCAGGCCGGAGGCTTTATTTCTGTAAATACTGGCCAGGCTCAGGATGGAAACGCCATTCCAGTTGAAAAAGAGGACTCAGATGCCTCTATGGATGCAGCTGCATGCATCGGTTGTGGTGCCTGTGTGGCGGCCTGTCCCAATGCTTCAGCCATGCTTTTCACTTCCGCCAAGGTAAGTCACCTGGCACTTCTCCCCCAAGGAGAGGTTGAGAATGAGAAAAGAGTGGCCAATATGGTGAAGCAAATGGATCTGGAAGGATTTGGAAACTGCTCTAATACGTATGCTTGCGAAGCAGAATGTCCAAAGGAAATCTCCGTAGAGAATATTGCACGATTAAATCGTCTATATTTTAAGTCCTCCCTGGCGAGCGAATAGCTCAACTGCAGTACCATCGCAATTAAATGCACTTTACGCCACGCTAAATAGTTGCTCTTGTATCGACAAGTCATGGTGAAAGTCAAATCGCATAGGATCTTGAGAGCCTTATTGCATGACAGGGATTTCTCTTAATAGGCAAACCCCCGGCCCCTGTTTGTCCTCCGCTTCGCTTTGGAAAAACCGGGGAGCGTCCAGAAAATAGGCATCTTATTCTTTCAAATCACAGCAGGCACTAAGGACCCCCTCGAAGTCCCCTCGAAGGGGTCAAAGTTTTGATGCGGAAGCGAAAAACTTTGGGGGATGATCACAGAGGCTAGCCCGATACGGTTAGGTACCAGTTTCAAAAATAACAGTGGCTCATCCCCTAGTTTGGTGGCAGAATCTTAGATTCTGACCAAACTTTCCCCTTCAAAGGGGACTGAAGCTGCTTAGGATAGGAAGTGGAGGTAAGATTTAAAACCTGACTCCTTAGATTTCATCATCTAAATAATACAGACGCTCAAAGACCCCTTCGAAGGGGTCAAAGTTTTGATGCGTAGCGAAAAACTTTGGGGGATGATAACTGCTGCTACATTGAGGACACCCAAGTAAATCAAGATGAACCTTCTGCCAAGGTGGAGGGTGAGCCTTCATGAAAACGGTCCCCAAATGTTAAAGTTGAAATTTTAAGACGTGGTGTGAAATTAAATATGAAGATTAATTTACATTTGTACTACTCCCATGAGCCGTATGGTGTCCCTCCGGAAGGATAAAAATATCCCATAGTTTTATGATCTCATATCTATGACATATCCAAATCCGGGGGGATTTTTTATGCCCACCAATAGGATATCCTGGAAGTCTACTAGAAATTAGCGCTGCCCGGAGTACGGGGGAAAGCGATCACATCACGAATGTTGGACATGCCGGTGACAAACTGCACCAGTCGCTCAAATCCCAGGCCAAAACCGGCATGGGGACAGCTACCAAATCGTCGTGTGTCGAGGTACCAGTACATTTCCCTGGCAGGGATATCCATCGCTTCCATTCTGGCTTCCAGTACCTCCAGTCGCTCTTCTCTTTGCGAACCTCCCACGATCTCTCCAATACCCGGGAATAAGATGTCCATGGCTCGAACCGTCTTTTCATCATCATTTAGACGCATATAGAAGGCCTTTATGTCCTTAGGATAATCGGTGAGGATCACGGGCTTCTTAAAATGCTTTTCTACCAGAAATCTTTCATGCTCAGATTGCAAGTCAGCGCCCCACTCTTCGATCACGTAGCTAAACTTTTTCTTCTTGTTAGGCTTTGATCGCATCAGAATATCGATGGCTTCTGTATAGGTAAGTCGTTCAAAATCGTTGTTCACCACAAATTCAAGCTTCTCTACCAGGTCCATTTCAGACCGCTCATTTTGAGGTTTACCCTTTTCTTCCTGTAATAATCGGTTGCGCAAAAATTCCAAATCGTCAGCACAATGGTCCAGTACATAGCGGATCACATATTTCAACATACCTTCCGCCAGGTCCATATCATCATTGAGATCAAAAAAAGCAACTTCTGGTTCTATCATCCAGAACTCGGCCAGGTGGCGCGACGTATTTGAATTTTCTGCCCGAAATGTAGGGCCAAAGGTATAGACTTTGCCAAGAGCCAATGCTCCCAACTCTGCTTCCAACTGACCCGAAACCGTCAAGTTGGTCTCCTTTGCAAAAAAGTCCTGCTTAAAATCAATCTTGCCTTCATCATCCTTGGGAATATCATGCAGGTCCAAAGTTGTGACATGAAACATCTCACCGGCACCTTCCGCATCCGAAGCCGTAATGATCGGCGTATGTAGATATACAAACCCCTCTTCATTAAAAAACTGATGAATAGCAAAGGAAATAGCGTGCCGTACACGGAAAACAGCTCCGAAGGTATTCGTTCTAAAACGGAGGTGGGCTATTTCGCGGAGAAACTCCAGAGAATGTCGCTTGGGCTGCAAGGGATAAGTCTCAGGATTTGCCTCCCCATAAATCTCTACTTCACTAGCCTTGATTTCGATACTTTGACCTCTACCCTGTGATTCAATGACGGTGCCGACTGCACCAATAGCGGCTCCGGTGGTTATTTTTTTCAGAAGTGATGGATCCATTGACTCATAATCCACTACCACCTGGATGGTCTTAATGGTCGATCCGTCACTTAATGCGATAAACTGATTGTTTCGAAATGTGCGGACCCAACCCTTTACACAAACTTCCTTACCCAAAGGTTGCTCCGCTAACAGTGCCTTGATCGTCGTGGCCTTCAAATCCATGATTTCTA
>JAUILM010000948.1 GCA_030432855.1 Bacteroidia bacterium | reverse complement strand
CAACGAAAGCAGGAATCAGGGAGGGCACATCACGGAATCTGAGTCGATCTTGTACTTCTGTTGCGTGGCTATAGTTCCAGGCTTCAATCGTCTTTATAAGATCTCCACCTTGTTTCTCCCAAATACACAAGTATCTACTTTTAAGAGAATAGTCTTTCTTATCTTCCTGAATTTCCATATTAAAATGACCCAATTCGACCACATACTTCCCAATATCCGTCACTTCAAATGAATGCCTCTCACAACCAGATACATCAAACCGATCAAAAAATGCCTGATAGTAAGCTTCAGCATTTGCATTAGATATAATAGTTGCCTGAAATTCAGGCATTAATCGAATATTTTCCGCAGCTCCTTGCAATAGGGACGAAATGTCCTCACTCTGAAATGCTTTGGCATGTGCTTCATTTTTAGCCCGAAAAAAAGCTTCGTCGACGACATTCTCTACAGTCTGAGAAATCACATTCATTGCAAATCCGACGAATAAAAAAACACTCAAAACGCTCTTAAATAAAGACTTAAATTTAAAATTCATGGATTTTCCATTTAGTTTTCAAAATACTTTCCCAGAAAAGGTAATACTCTACTAAGGACCCTCCCCTCCTCCGTCCCATAGCTACTCCAGGGCTCACCGGCAAATTCTTCACCTTCGTGTGGCACGCCGAGGTCCGTCAGCAGCTTACTATATCTCCTATTGGATATCACGTGTGCTTGCGTCACATCAAAACGAGCCCAATCAAATGCAATCCCTTTTATTTGTCTTAATTTATGATCATTTGCATCCAGCCATTCATCGAGATGGAATAGGGTTCGTTCTTTTTTTACATTTTCAGGTACGAGAAAAAGTTCTTCCCCTTTTTTCTCAAAAAGAAAATCACAGTAAAATGGTGGTCGATGGGGATTAGGCAGAAAAGCCTGACAAATGGATAAAAAAATGGGTGTTCTACCCAGATGTGCAATCTCCTGATATGATGTCGCATCATGTATTTTTAACCAGTCAACATCCACATGTTTCAAAGGCAGATATCCCGTACCCGTGGCAACAGGATGCATGGCATATGCTACACCAAAGACCTGAGGATACAGCATTGCTAACTGTAATGCTCCCCGACCACCCGCAAAGTAACCTACACAAGCTCTGGATATGGGCTCATCTATTGTCCTGAATTTACTTTCAATATAGGGTACTAATTCATCCACTATATGATCCTGCCACCGGCCACTTGTCGTTGAATTTTCAAACCAACTACCTGTAGTAGGTCCTGTGAAGTCCCCGGCAACCAAAATAAACTCAGGCACCATTCCCCGCTCAAAAGCCAGCTCAGACATTTCTAAAAAATCGAAGTGCTCTAACTCACCGGCTGCATCGTTAAAAATATTATGTAAGTAAAATACGACAGGAAATTCACGATCAGAGTCATGATATCCTGGTGGTAAATACACAACAACCTTCCGCAGGGGGTTCAGATCTATCTGATTTTCCTCCAGTATTTCGGAGTATATCGTATCGACAAACATCTCACCATGTAGCTCCTGACTCTGCACACCTACACTGAGTAGACACAGAAAATAAAAGACATAACGCCGATAGATAATTCCTGATCTAATTTTCCAAATGACTTGCATACAATACTTATTTGACACGCAACCTAGTCACAGATCTGCATGCGGGAAAAACATTTGTCCCACCGGAATGGATCTCTACACGAAAACACAACCGTAATTGACAAAAAGGGTATCCGTATGAAGAAGGAGATTGTATACAGTTGGTCCTGTCCGACTTACAAGTGGTCCCTCCTATCGTGCCAATGATCCATTTGCATCAGACGATCTATAGATTTATATCTATTTTAGTTGATTCAGCAGATATCGCATGGCAAGCAAAACACCAGGAGTCTTCATCCGCTATAAACTTTACCATATTCCATTTTGGATACTATACCACTATATCTGGTGGGCGGTAAATATGGGAAGCCTTACGGCTCCCTTGTTCAATATTGTTGGCACCCCCTACTCGGTTAAGTTCTTTTTCTATGTAATATTCCAGGCAATTG
>JAUILM010000114.1 GCA_030432855.1 Bacteroidia bacterium | reverse complement strand
CCATCGTAACTCTATGTCTTGATTTTGTAAACACACTCAGTTATCACCCCTGAAATGGGGATAAATGCACTCAAACCCTTCACCTTGCTCATTCTGTGGGCAAGGTGTTTTTTATTGCAGCTCTACCAATTGAAGCTCACGTTGTTTTAAAATTGCCTCGATTTGATCCGCCTCGCCATCTGTGAGTTTAATATCTCCCGCCCTGGCAGTTTCAAGGATCTGACCTGGCTTACGAGCCCCCACGATAGCGGCTGTCATTTCTGGTCTCCTAAGTACCCACGCCAGAGAAAGCTGAGCCATGGTGATTCCTTTCGCTTCTGCGATTTCTGTAAGCTTTTCTACCGCATCCAGATTTATGGAAACCTGAGGCTCTGTATAATAAGGATTCCGGCTTCTCCAGTCAGAATCAGGTAGGTTCGCAGCACGATCACGGGTAAATTTCCCTGTCAAAATACCTGCTTGCATTGGGCTGTAAGCAATGACGCCAATATTGTTTTCGCCGCAATATGGCAATACCTCCTCCTCAATCTCCCGGCGTAGCATAGAATAAGGAGGCTGTAAAGAAGCTATGGGATGAATAGCCTGGGCACGCTGCAATTGACTTTTATTAAAATTAGAAACACCACCATAGCGCACCTTCCCTTCTTTGATCAAATCAGCGATAGTACCCCAACCTTCTTCGATTTCTTCATCTGGCTCCGGCCAGTGGATTTGATAGAGATCGATGACCTCGATATTTAATCGTTTCAGACTATTTTCCACTTCCCGGCGTACACTATCTGCACGTAGCGACTTGCCGATCTCCCGGCTATCACCTTCCCAGACTCTTCCACATTTAGTAGCAATGATCAATTCATCACGACGACCTTTGATGGCTTCTCCCACCACCATCTCGCTACGTCCATGTCCATATATAGCTGCTGTATCGATCCAGTTAATTCCTGCATCAATGGCTTCATGGACGGACTTGATAGAAGCCTGGTCGTCCTGAGGTCCCCAGCCAAATTTCCAGTCTCCACCTCCCATGGCCCAGGTACCGAGGCCAATCGTGCTAATTTCCAGGTCACTGTATCCTAGTTTTCTTTTTTCCATATTTAGGCTATTAAAACACATTTTAAATGGTGTGGAACGAATGTAGGCCTTACAAATTAGATATACAAGTTGCCAACCTGATGCTGATATGCTTTTGTCACAGTAACAACTATTAACCACATTTTCCACCTCGATGTCAAGAGGAGGGAAATATGCATCATCTCTAATGCATGACAATGAAGGGAGTAATTTTCTGTGGAAATCTATCACCCTTAAGGGCCAAATAGTAGGTACCTACGGGCCAGTCCCTAACGTCTAACTGGTACTCAGCCATTTCCTTATCTTCTTCGGTCAATCGATAGGTGTAGAAGTTTTGCCCCATGGGATTGATCACATCTATTTCAACATCTGAAGCTTGAGTGAGAGCAGTAGACCGCAGTGTCAACGTATTGGCAACCGGGTTGGGGTACAAAGTGATAAAATCTGAGGGAGGGATGCAACCTAAGTTCCTAAATTGATCGAGAGTCATGGTTTCTGATCTTTTCTCAGTAATGAATCCACTTACAAGTTCACCAGAAACCCGTAAGGGACCACTTGGATGGCAATGACCAAAGTTGGGGTAATCATACCTACTGCGATTTTTTGCAGTAAAAAAAATGAGCTCATCACCAATATCATAAGAATCCAATTCAAATTCACAATTGGCTGAATTGCCATCTCTGATTCTTAATAACTCCATGCCTTTGGGATTATAAAATGACTCCAGCACCTTGATAAGGATATCTCTTCGATTTTCATTGACTTTGACAGTCTGTACGATCAATCCGCGGGCAATCACCATATCTTCACCATTCTCATTTACAGCATAGTTGATAGCCGCACACATAGGTGCACCAACGCAAGTACATGATGTAGAGGAAGGTGACAGTATAAAAAAGCATAAAATGAACGAGGCAAAGGAGATGGTCCGTCGTTGAAGAATCATATGTTTCTTTTTTGGTGCACACAGAAGGTACGCTTCTATGGAGGTAAAGCAAACTGCAAATTAGCTTATACTCATCTAGACGTTCTTTAAGCTCCTATGGTTGGCTTGCCATCTAGAATGACAATTGGGATATTCTGTTTTTTTCTGTCGATGAAAAGCCACGTCCGAATAATCAAACGCAACACGTAGAAATGGCAACCAGAGTGGGAATTTAAGGATAAATTATTTAGCAAACTGAGATGATCATGAGAACTGGTATAATTGATGGAACATGTTACCATTGAAGAGTACTTAAAAGTGAATTAGACATTAAACCCTTAAATTAAAAGAATGAATGCTCGGAACTTCAATGAGAATAAAGATATCTTCGAGAGGATGATGTCAGGAGAACCCGTACCCATGGATGACCCTGAATATAGTAATATCAGAGAGTCTGTTAATCGTACGTTCAGTCTTCTTTCAACATTAAATACAGCGACTCATGTGGATGAGGTGAGAGAAATTCTCAGTAAAATAATTGGCAATGAGATTGATCCCACGACAACTATCTTCCCTCCTTTCCATACAAACATAGGACGTAACATTCATCTGGGAAAAAGAGTGTTTATTAATCACGCTTGCAGTTTTTTGGATCTGGGTGGAATCATCATAGAAAACGATGTGATGATTGGGCCTCGAGTCAACATTACCTCTGAAAACCATCCAGTAGAAGTAAAGTCCAGAAAAACTCTGGTGCCAGGAAAAGTACTAATAAAAGAAAATGCCTGGATCGGCGCAGGAGCTACCATATTACCAGGAGTCACGGTAGGAGAAAATTCTGTTGTAGCAGCAGGAGCGGTAGTAAACAAAGATGTACCTCCTAATACAGTTGTTGGTGGTGTACCCGCAAAAATTCTGAGGAGATTTTAAAATGTCAAATTCTCATAGCTTTATTAAGCTTTCATAAGCGATACACATAAGAATTATGACCGCATGCAAAAGAAGGACTTTCCTACTAAAGGTATGCGAAGTCTATGCCTCTTCGTTGACATTGCCCCAATTGGGATATCCACCCTTGATTGCTTCTAAGGCCGTTCCTGGTACGGTTACGAAGGCTTTCACATGCAATGAATATCACTTTTAAATTCAATAATGAAGTACCTACTGAAAAGGGTGGACAAGAGAGTTCGGTACTAGGAGGAAGCAGTAAGGATCGGTATATTGCTTCACAGAAAATTGCAGAACTTTGGACCACCTTTGCAAGAGCACGAAAACCCGCTGGATCAGAGGTGCCTGAATGGTCAGCCTATGACCCGGCCACGAGGGCAACTATGAGGATCGATACTAATTGTGAAGTAATATTTGATCGGTTTAAACACGAGCTAGATATGTGGCGATTGATTGGAAGGTTATAAAATCAAACCCAAGAGAATACTGTTGTACAATGATGAGAAATTTCTTAGTTGCTATCGCTATCGTCCTGGCCCACAGTGCCTGGGCACAATTTGGTCCGAGACAAAATAATGAATGGACAGCTAGCTGGATCACCGCTCCGCACATTAGTGGGGATGAGCCGGGGCTGTATTTATTTAGAAAAGTAATAAAACTCGAAAGCAAACCATCGAGCTTTAAAGTGCGCATTTCAGCAGATAACCGATATAAACTCTATGTAAATGAACAACTGGTATCGGTAGGTCCAGCCTGGGGAGACATCAAACATTGGAACTATGAAACGCTTGACCTGGCACCTTTTCTAAAGCAGGGAGAGAATATCATCGCCGCTGAGGTATGGAATGAAGGAGCGAACAGAGCAATAGCTCAATTCTCCTGGAAAACTGCACTCATTGTACAGGGTGAGGACGAACAAAGTCAGGCTATCAACAGTGATGAGTCCTGGAAATGCATAGAAGATGAGAGCTATACCCCATTGGCTCAAAGAGTCCGGGGCTACTATGCAGCGGGCGCCGGAGATCTCATTGATATGAATAAAGGGGTCGCAGGATGGAACACAGAAAATTTTGATGATAGCGGATGGACTTCTGCAAAGTCTGTTTTCGAAACAGAAGCAAGGGGATTTGGTTTTCGACAGCGAGAAGGCTGGAGTCTTACTCCATCTATTATGCCGTCTATCGAATTGAAGAAAGAACGATTTGGAAAAGTCAGAGAAGTCGTGGGAACTTCCATTCCATCCGAATTTCCTGCACAGCAAGGTGCTGTCCAGATTCCACCAAACACGGAAGCCAGGATACTACTGGATCAGACAGTCCTCACCAACGCCTATCTGAGCCTGATATTCTCAGGAGGGAAAAATAGTACGATCACACTGACCTATGCAGAAGGGCTATACGATGAAGAAGGAGCTAAAGGAAATAGAAATATAATCGAAGGTAAGAGTATCTCAGGTAGGAAAGACAGTATCATTTCCAGTGGTGGCACTTCTCAAGAATTCACCACGCTCACTTACAGAACATATAGGTACGTAGAAGTCAAAGTAAACACCAAAGAAACCCCCTTAATCATTAATGATATCTATGGCACTTTTACGGGATATCCCTTCGAAATGAATGCAAAACTACAATCGGATGATTCCGAGCTCCATGAGATACTGGAGATTGGTTGGCGTACGGCCAGATTGTGTGCGGTCGACACCTACATGGATTGTCCTTATTACGAGAGATTGCAATATATTGGAGATACACGGATTCAACACTTTGTCTCATTTTACAACAGTGGAGATGACCGATTGGCTAAAAACGCTTTGAATTTAATGGATTATTCGCGACAGGCGGATGGCTACACGCTCAGCCGTTACCCTGATCGCCAGAATCAAGTAATTCCAACCTATTCTTTATGGTACGTCAGCATGCTATACGACTATATGATGTACGGATCAGACCCCGAATTTGTTGATGAAAAATTATTAGGTTCTCGCCAGATACTAAATTATTTCATAACCTATTTGGATGCTGACGGATCACTAAAAAATGTCCCCGGCTGGAACTACACAGATTGGGTTCCAGCATGGCGTTTTGGTACGGCACCCATGGCCGAGGACGGATCATCGGCTGCACTCGATCTCCAAATGCTGCATGCTCTGCAGTCCGCAATCGCACTGGAAGAGCACTCCGGGAAAAAAGAATTTGTAGTATTATATACGACACTTGCGGAACAGCTCTCTCAGACTATCCGAAACAAATACTGGGATACATCCCGACAATTATATGCTGACACTCCCGATAAGGACACATACTCCCAACACGTTAATTCTTTGGCAATTTTAGCGGGTCTGGTGGAAGATTCGGAGAAAAAGGCCATGGGGAAATTTATGTTGTCAGATACTACTATGGCACCTGCCTCCATTTATTTCAAATATTACTTGCATTTGGCTCTTAAAGAAGCAGGTCTTGGAGACCATTATTTAGACTGGCTGGGTATTTGGCGAAAGAATATGGAGTTAGGCATGACTACCTGGGGTGAAACCTCGCAAGTTGAGACCACCCGATCGGATTGTCATGCCTGGGGATCCAGTCCCAACATTGAATTCTTCCGCACTATTTTGGGAATTGAAAGTGCAGCACCGAATTTCCAGGCAGTCAGGATTGAACCTCATTTGGGAGATATCGAAAAAATCGGAGGCGAAATGCCCCATCCTTCAGGTACCATTTCAGTTTCGTATGAAAAATCTGATGAAAACTTGACCAGTATGATCACACTTCCTGAAGATATTACTGGGGTTTTCATTTGGAAAGGTGAATCCCATGAGCTGAAAGGAGGTGAAAATAAATTAACGCTGTAGGTAAAATCACAATTATTGATTTTGAAGTAATGAGATTGATCCCTGATCGCCCCGAAGGTCTCAGAATACGCTAAAGCTTCGTCTCACAAGAGGGATTAATGAGATTGATCTCTCAACACTCAGAAGGTCTCAGACTACGCTAAAGCTTCGTAAGAAAATCCTGATGTTGAATAGAAGTAAATACCATGGAGCGGACTTGTCCGTCAAACTTCGCTAAAGCTTCGTCTCACAGGCCGAAGTCCGACTCACTTAATTCTGATTATTACTAGAGTTTCGTAGATAGAAAAACGTCCAACTTGGTTCGAAAACCAAGTCGGACGTCAGACTTCGCTGAAGCTTCGTCTGATGGTGAAATTTTGAATTTTTATATGATTGTGTGCCCATGCGGACTTGTCCGCCGTAGCCCGACTGATAACCAATCTCTTATTCACAAAATGTACATGAGGATCTAAAGAAAAGCCCGACTTAATACAATACCAAGTCGGGCAAAGGCGGAGGAAGAGGGATTGCTTTCAGCGATCCCAAAGGGGGAGGTTCAGAACCATCAGCCCCTTCAGGGCCTAGATTTTTGTTCACTCTTTGTGACTCCTTGAGCTTAGCTCAGTGCACTGCGAGTAAACAAAAAAAGCCACCCAAAGGTGGCTTAGTTCTGCGGAGGAAGAGGGATTCGAACCCCCGGTACGCGTAAACGTACGCCGGTTTTCAAGACCGGTGCATTCAACCAGCTCTGCCATTCCTCCATCATGTACTTGACATCCCTTTTGGACATCTTAATTCTAAAGTGGGCCAAAGATAGAAAAGTCCATCATAATTGAAATACTTGGGACTAACTTTTCAGGTACGACCCTTATTATGTGAGGTTTACCCAACCGAAGAGAAAGCAAACTACGTCTGTCTGAAAAAGTAAGCCATGAAATCGATCATCTCAACAATCATCATTCTGGTATGCTCCTTAACGGAGAGTTACTCTTGTTCATGTATTCCACCCAAGTCATTCTGTGATCAGGTTGTGCAGTCTTTAGAATGGAACACAGACCATTTAGTTGTAGTAAGAGGAAAGGTCGTTGATATAAAACGAGAGCAACACCGAAGAGATTTGATCATAGAAATCAAGGAATCTTTCCACAATCCCCAAAACCTTCACCAAATCAAAATTATGGATGGAAATGGTACCGATTGTGGTCAAAATTTAGATCCATACGGTCGAGGCGATGAACTCATTTTTATGACCTATATCTCCGAGGAGAGCGGTGCTATTGGTAAATTTAGCATATGTGATCCTGGACCACTGGTCGTCCGAAATAATCGAGTCAGCGGAAGAATCACGGGAGATCAGATCGATGAGATTTCTCTGAACACGTTTCGGAAATTGAATTGTATACCTCCTTCGGACAATATCTCGATCTACCCTAACCCGGCTTCCGATCTAATTCATATCGTTGCTGAGGAACTATGGGAGGCATCGAGAATGGAAATCTATCTGTACAATCTCGCGGGGCAACGTATTTTGCAATACCTTGCCAGTGCTGAGGAAAAAATAAGGGGATCCTGGACCATACCTCTTCCTAATTTAGCTCAAGGAACGTATTATCTAAATTCCGTGGGTCCTAATAACAAGCATTCCGTTTCACCAGTTACCATTCTACAATAGACATAATCACCTACTGCCATCTTGCCACCTGATCAAGGCACATTCTCTTTTCGACAACTCCAATTTTACGTATCTTCTGGATTCATCATCACCAAAAACTATGTCACTTAACTTAAGTTATCGGGGAAGGATTACTTTCATACTTGTTATTATGTTCTATGCAACTGCATGGACTCAAGATGCCGGAGAAGTTAAGATGCAGATCATCTCAAATGACTTCTTGACGCTACCTCAACAAGTGGATCTTAACAAAAATGGCCACCTTCTGTTTTCGGGTATAGTAAGCCCCGAAGGTCGACAGTATATATATACGATTGATCCAACAAATTTGGGTCTGGAAATGGAGCCTTCTACTTACATCCGAGGAAATTACATCTCAAAGGGCCCCGATACATTGGTCACATTTTCACTGAATTTGTCAACGGATATACCCGAACCCTTTCTGACTTATAAACTTTTGAGAACCTCGGATCTACAAACATTGGAAATGGACAATATATTGCTCAAAGATGAAGTCTCCATTTGGTGTGGTGCCACTGATCAGTACGATTTCTTTCGCAACCTGGATGAAAACAAGAATGGTCAATACCTGCTACAACTAAATCACCCTTCCTTTATCGATGAGTCCCCAAGTCGGTCGGTGCTTCTGCTTATGAAAGACTCATTGTCGAATGCAGAGATTACTTATTTAGATACCTTATTTGAGCACTCCATCTTACTAGGTGAAACTGTGTACTTGACTCGGGGAAGGGATTTGTTTCGACTCGATTCAAGTCCTGTTAAACTCTATACTTTTGATGATTCGATTATTCAAATCGAGAAAACAGATAGCAGTATTTGGATTCTAACCAATAAAGGTCTAATTAATTATGATTCTGAGGATGATCAGACCTCGGAAGCAGCTACAGAAGTGACCTCTCAGTTTAACAAAATTCAACAGATGAAATATCATTCGTCAACTGATTTTGCTATCAGTGGTACCAATACCTCCAATGCATTTCAAATAGTAAATAGTCAGAATTCAATCTTATTACTTTTAGATAGTAATGAAATGGTGCATGATCCTGACAATTATATTTTTGAATATGATAGCTCTGCCACTTATTTGGCAACACAAGATCAATATGGACAGACCATCCTTTACCGATATGATGTGAGTGGTTCAAATCGGGAAGTTGCCACTCATGATGTGGCATTTATCGGTTTTACCCTTGATTCTGTCAGACCTGAGTTTTATGTGGAAGATGAAATGGCGTACAATTATGGATTTTACTATCGCGTAAATTTCGAAGTCGAAAATCTGGGATCGGACACATTGAAGTCCGTAGTATTTCATGTCAATCGGGAAGCTGTCACCTGTCAGGGTTCTCCACCATGGCACACAGTTTTTGAAGTTAAAGCAAACATTCCGCCGGGAGGTCGGTCTTTTCTCAGATCGGGTGAAATTTGGGATCCTTCGGGGGGACTACCCAAGGAAGATTATGACGTATGTTTTCTGATCAATAGCCCCAATGCAGGATTTGAAAGTGATACCACAAATAATACTGCCTGTGGCCGATTTTTAGTGACCGACGTTAAAGAACAGGTGGATCAATCAGCCTATAAAGTGTATCCAAATCCTACGTTAGGATGGGTGTATGTTGACGCTCCTGAGCATGTATTTACCTTCGAAATAATCGATGTGCAAGGACAAATTGTGTCGAGAATTCGCGATGCCACAAATACACTAGATTTATCGAATGTCCCGGCCGGCATGTATACCATTCGAATGATTTCCCATAATGGTACTATTTCAACCAGCCGCATACTTAAAAGTCAGTGATAGAATTTTCTCTTATATAAATCCAATGAAAACTCGCTGCCCATGAAATCCATTTTGATACAATGGTCTAATGGGTTTCATAGATAAGATCTAGATTTCGATCTTCTATTAAACTGAGAATAGACTACACCCAGGGGTAGTATCGACATCTGCTTACCTGCTTAACTTGTCTCCAAATCCTACTCTATGCAAATGCTAAGATATAGCTGCTGGTCTATCTTCATTTTGATTTTCTGCCTGTCTGCACAAAGTCAGGACATTTACTGGATTGGCGGAACCGGTAATTGGCACAACACATCCAATTGGAGTCTTAGTTCCGGAGGAGCATCGTGCTCTTGTTTGCCTGATGAAAACAGTTTTGTTCACATTCAAGAGACCTCTCCAACTTCCATTGTAACTTTAAGCAATGGAGACACAGCCAAAATAAATCAAATTCAAATCGAAGCCAATTCACAACTTTACATAGGCACTTCCAGCATCCCAACAAGAGCCCACCTGGAAATTACCTCACCTGTTGACCGCGGTTTTGATTTGTACGGAGAAGGCTTTATCTATGGTTCAATAGGCATTTACGATGCACCAGTCTTATCGGCGCTCGTCCGTGAAGGAGGTTTTCTCAGAATTCGAGAGGGAAGCAAAATCCATGTGAATACGAGAAACGTTCTCGAAACAAAAGGTATTACAAGTCGCGGAATCTTGATTCTTGACAGAAAACCTCTCAATAATCCGGGAATCATTGAGCTCAATAATATAAATGGTGTAGGTCTCGATTGCAGAGGAACCGGAAGTACCCAAAATAATGGAAGAATAGAGATTAATAATGTGGCTGATGATTTCGGAATGAGGACGGCAACAGTCTTGGTAAATGATTCTACGGGCGTGATCGATATTTTCCAATGTTCGTATGGCGGGCTACGGGTAGAAAATACCTTCATCAACAAAGGTTTAGTGAGATTGGATCAAGTCGACGGAGTACATGCTCTAAGTAACATTAGCCTATTTGAAAATCATCGTACAATCGTCCTTCAAGACTGTCAAGCAAATTTAAATATATTCAATGCAGATACATTTTCCAATGAAGCAGATGGGGCGATCAATGTATCAGGTATCACCGTTCAAGATGGTATCCGAAATTTGGAGGTCTTTCAAAATTATGGTGAAATTAACATCTCAGGTTTAAGCACTGCGATTGCACTTAACAATCTCGATGGAACCGACTATTCCTATTTTTACAACTATGCTTGCGGAAAAATCTTTCTCACAAACATGAGAAATGAGACATATTTTGAAAATGCAGGATTGTTAACATTAAACTCCACCACTATCTCCTCAAATTTCGACATCTTTTATAACAAGGGCATTTTGGAAGACCGACAAGGATCCATGGAACCGTATAGCAGTATACAAAATGATGGGATCATATCTCATCCGTTACATGGAGCCCATTCTTTGGGTATACCATCACAGGGCATCCTGATGGGTCCAGCCTTGAATATAAGTTCGGCACCCTTTTTCTACTTTAACTCTCTTCAGACAGCTCCTGCAGGCACATATTCTCTTGCTAAGGATGAGTGGCTTCCCAACGGTTTTGCCGGAGTGAGCGAGATATATACGGTTAATAGCATTGCAGGATGTCCTACACCCTTTGTTTCAAAGATCTTGTTGACAAATCCAATAGAAGCTACCTGTCCAGATCCAATGATCACACTTCCTTATCTTTTTGAGGGCGTCA
>JAUILM010000113.1 GCA_030432855.1 Bacteroidia bacterium | reverse complement strand
GCACTGGGATGTGGATGAACAGACGAATTCAAGAATTCTTGAATTGTTTTATAATAAGATTTCAAAGGGAGCCAATCTTTCAAGCTCCTTGTCAGAGGCCAAAAGTGATTTCCTTCATCAGGCACCAGAAGAGTTAAGACATCCCTTCTATTGGGCTGGGGTTGGAATATCAGGTGTGGATTTTCCCATCAGAAGAAGTAATGTCCTTGCAATAACCTGGAAGTTCGTTCTGGTTTTTGTCATGGGTTATATATTGGTGCGTCATCTACATATGGCTAATCATCAATAATCAATCGAGTACAATCGGGGTTAGTGTTTCCACTTCAATTGATTGGCTGTGATATCACAGGCTTTCAAGTCGAACTGGAAAAGCTCAAGTCATATTTTACTATTTTTCAGCCATGAATTCGGTGCGTAGAACCATCATCGGGATTACGGGGGGATCAGGATCGGGTAAGAGTACCTTACTACGAGGCTTGCGAGCAGCATTTGGTGAAGAGACAGTGTGTATCGTTTCTCAAGATGAGTACTATCGAAAGAGGGAAGATCAGGTGAGGGACGAGGCTGGTTTTCAGAATTTTGATGTGCCGGATGCATTAGACCTGGAGGGGTTTGTCAGTGATTTGCAAAAACTCAGGGTGGGAGATACTGTCGAGCGAGTGAAGTACGTGTTCAATTGTGAGATAGAAAAACCGCCGCCCATTATCTACAAATCTGCCCCGGTGATCATAGCTGAAGGATTGTTTCTCGCAGGGGTCCCTCCGGTGCGTGAATTACTGGATTACAGCATTTTCGTGCATGCCCGGGAAGATTTGAAGCTGATTCGCCGCATCAAACGTGACCAGACCGAGCGGAACTATGCTCTGGAAGAAATACTTTATCGATATGAGCACCATGTCATTCCCTGCTACGAAAGTTATATCAAAAGGGAGTATGAACGGGCTGATATGGTGATCAACAATAATGGTGATATTCGTAAGGGCATTCGTCTCCTGAAGGCAGTCGTAAATGATTTTCTGTAGTATGCATGAGAAATTTTGTTGGTTCGTCTTTCTCATCTTTCCCTGTATAGGCTATGGTCAGATCGTAAATATTGAATCCTTGCGGAAGAATACCACGGATACGATTCCATTGCACTTCAAGATCGAAGCCAGTGCTGCTTTAAACAAGAATACAACATCGATCTTCTGGATGAATTTCGGTGCCGATTTTCAATGGAGAGCAAATGATCATGTATGGCTGAGCGTAACAGATCTGAATTTTAACCGATCAAATGGTGAAACCTTATTGAATGAGGGATTTCAGCATCTCCGATACAATCGCAACATCAGCAAGGTGTTTGATTTTGAGACCTTCATTCAGGGGCAGTATAACGAAGCGATCAAATTGCGCGTGCGGGGATTGCTCGGGATCGGTGGACGGTTTCAGCTTATGGATCGGGAACAACAGAAGTTAGTATATGGACTCTCATACATGTTTGAATATGATGAAGAGTCAGAGTCCAACATTGTACATCGGGACCATCGACTCAATAACTACCTGTCCATCGCACTGAAGATCTCAAGTCAGGCGAATCTAATTTCCACTACATACTTTCAACCGGTAGCTTTTCGCTTTAGTGATGTGAGACTTTCTTCTCAGACATCCTTTAATATGCGGATATCTGACCGATTGAGGTTTCAGTCGGCTTTTGCCATTCAATATGATTCCCGAAATCCCGAAGGAGTGCCCCCTACGATCTACAGACTTACAACTGGTCTGGTCTGGTCCCGATAGTAAGGTGCAGGTTTAGTTGATTTCTAAAGTGCAGACTATCAATGGTATAGACATGTTTTGATTTTTTAACATTTAAATTTTTCGGCGGCAGGCAATATTTGGTCGATTAAAGCTTTTATTATGGTGTAGTTTATATGCAACTACAGAACAACTCTCACAGACACTTACGTCGAACATCACGCAAAGCTTTTTTTACGACCAAACTATAGACTCAAAGCTATTTGGAGTATTAATCTCTAAATAGAACTTAATGAATAATTCTTTACGCTTTTCAGCTTCGCTGCGTCCATTTACCCTGCAATTAACAGACTCACCTGCACTGATGTGGAGGGAGAGTTTTCCGCAAGCTGAAAGCAATTTTCCATCAATAGAAAGTCAGTCATCCAACAGATCGTACATCGGATATCCATGTGATGTAATCAGATTAGGTGGTAAGAAGTACTTCTCATCATTTGCAGGAGCAAACAAGTGTTGTTACGTTTCGCAAAGTGAGAATCAATTGGGTGACAGTCAGTGTGCTGAGGTATGCTTTTGTAATGTCCTGGTCAAATACGACAACGCCATGAGGTTTGAAAAGCCACAGCATACCTTCAGCCACTGACATTTGACTTATCAAGGCACACGCAGCTATTTTCCAATTTTGATTTGACAAGAGATTATTAACGAAATATTCGTCAAGATATAAGTTTGCAGTACTGGTACATAAGTTGGTATTTCAAAAGCCGCTCTAAAAGTAGAGGCGGCTTTTGTTTTTTTTGTGGGTACACAGCAGGATATGATTACTAGTACCGTTCTCCAATATACTGCGTGATCAACTGATACAATTCCCTTTCAGTTTTCATACCTTCCAGAAATTTAAGATGTTTATTGATGACCGTTGTATCAGATCTTCTGGCCGGACCGGTCTGAGCATCTTTGGGACCCATTTTCCAGACCTTCGATACCGTTTCATCAATCAGCGGCTTCAGTAATCCAAAATCCAGGTTGTTTTTCTCACATAATTCCTGGCTTACCTGCATCACAGCATTAGCAAAATTGCAGGCATATACGGCAGCAATGTGCAATGCAAATCGCTGCTCATCGGTGATTACCTCCACATTCTTACTAAGTTGTTTCGCCAGATGCAGAAGACGTTTTTCAGTGTGCTCATCTGAGGTAGTAAGAAAGAGCGGTACATCCCGCCAGTCAATCGACTTATTTTTACTGAAGGTCTGGAGCGGATATAGAACCCCATAGCGTTTGAACTTTTCATCAAAAATCTTAGATGAAATCGACCCTGCAGTATGACAGACGATTTTACTCTGGGGGACATCCAACTCCCCTACGATTTCAGTTAGCGCATCGTCACTTGTACAGATCAGTAATAGATCAAAATTAGGTTTCAGTCGGCTTAGCTCATTGGTGTATTCAGCCTTAACCTGCATGGCTAAGTACTTCGCATGACTTTTGTCTCTACTTATAACCTGCAAAATATTGGTACCGCTTATTTTATTTAATGCAGTCACCAGATGGGTTGCAACATTACCTGCCCCAATTACGCTGATCTTCATATCAAAGGATTAGTGATTGATTTATAGTTTATCAGAAAAAGATATTAATGTATTTGACAAGGAGGTTCTAACCCTAGTAGGAAAGAATGGAAAAGGTAAGCAAGGATGGTTAAACTCAATCATTTTGGCTTGCTGAGCGATCTCATCTCGTGCTTAAATAGACGTTGTCGTCCAGGATTCAAGATGTCAATTATTGTTTCCACCTTGTTAAAATAGATAAAAACTGAGATTTTCAATCTTTTATCCCAAAAAATCCCTCTCAAAATAGGCTATGGGTCAGTAAAAGTATAGAACCTGTAGTCACATTAGGTTATGCCAGGCGAAGTCTACGGGCCATCCCCAACAGCATACCACCCATCATTAGGATACAACCTAACCAGAAGAAATTGATCCCCGGAAACTCAATGGCCTCCAGTACAATATAGTCATCCCGCGGAGCATCCATGGCGATTTCCACAGGTATCTGAATGGCATTTTTATCTGATTTTGCTATCTGCAATTCAAGACGCTCTGAAGTGGGGTCTACGGAAGAAAATCGGGTCGAAATCCCTAGTGAAGGTGCATAATCTTTGATCACAAATGTTCGATTATCCCGGATCAGAAAAATGGGTCGTGCCACAACAGGGGCTCCAGTGGGAGGCTCTATCTTAAGTTGCACCGCGACCGCGATATCACCTTCCTTGGGCAAGTACGATGGATGAGCAGGATCTCTGTCAAAACCATCTACCGTAATCTTATAGTCCTCAAAGTAGAATACATCACCTAGTTTCTGCTGATAGGTCTCATAACTGAGTAGCCGGTCATCGGGATAGATTTTACTCAATCCTTCCTCCGTCAGTCGAATCCTGGCGCCTAACCTATAGATATTGTCATAGAAGCTGTAGATATATCGCTGTTGCTTGATCGCAAGCACGGGATTTGCCGCACCGGTACTTCCGGCTGAGTCCCAACCCATTATTTCGAGGCCATAGGCCAGGTCATCTGCTTCAGCCGTGTACTCCGGATGGGTGGGATCCAGAATGATATTATTGATTTTGAAGGATGCCCCCTGAATATTGATGGTATCTCCGGGGATCATATAATAGGTCCGATAGTCCAGTGAGTCATCTTCAGACCGAGCTGCTTCGACACTGATATGCTTGGGTGGTGCGGCTACGATATGAGAAAAGATGTCCTTGTGTACATAGCGTCGGGTCGATGGATTGGGATTGACCATCTCCGTCTTCTCCATATTGTAGGTGAGATAAGGTTCTAACTCGAAAGATTCTTCTACAGTCTTTTGATCCTCAGCCAGCTTATCAAACTTAATTCTGTACGATCTATTATGGTCGATCATCGTATCTGACACGTAGGTAGCCAGATAACCACCCATAAACATAGGTTCTCCTTTTACCAGGTATACATTTTGATGTAGACGATCATCGGATGGGGCAAAAATGCCACGCATGGCGAAGCTGTTATTAGAAATGTAGGATTTGTTTAGACCTGAAGCCATAACACCCAGGATCATAAGACCAAAGCCCACATGTGAAAGCACAGCCGCGGAGGCTTTCATCTTAAGCTTGAGAAAAGTGATCAGATACTGAGTATTGGCCACTACGCCAAAGACAGCACTGAAAAGCAGCAAGTAATACGAATAGTGACTGGCATCAATCCAAAGAGACAAGACGACTGTCAGCACGACGCTTAAAATCGCAGAAATGCCAATATTTTTCCAAAACTGAGTTTTTCGCTGATCCCACTTTTTTTCCTTGTAATAGAGATACTGAGCCAAGCCAGATAGAAAGCCTATAAAAACAGCAATCCAAAGTTGAAATCGATTATAATGAGCGATAGGATCCTCCGGAGACGCTTTGTGGTATGAAGACATATCTTGTCCCACTAAACTTCCGTATGCATCCATAAGCTTATTGAAAACGGGAAGGGAAGTAGTGAATGTGATAAGACCCGCTGAAAATAAAAGAACCAGTGAGCCAATAAACATCCAAAATTCACGGCTGTTAAAAGCTTCTTCCTTCTCCGGCACCGGTACAGCGACTCGGTGTTTAAAATATTGAGCTATAGTCAGGATAGCAAATGCTACCATAAATAAGACTAATTGCCATTCAAGCCCCATCTCCGTGAAAGCATGGACCGAACTATCGCCCAGTATTCCACTGCGTGTCAGAAATGTCGAATACAATACAAATAGAAAAGAAAGACTGTAAAAGATATAGGTGCCTTTGATCGAATGACCTGTACGTCTTGCCACCAGATTCATGTGGATGCCCGCAATCAGAATTAACCAGGGTACCAGAGATGCATTCTCTACGGGATCCCAGGCCCAGTAACCACCAAAACTCAAGGCTTCATACGCCCATGCACCTCCCATCACGATACCGGTACCTAAAATCGCTCCCGAAAACAACGCCCAGGGCATCACGGCTTTCAACCAGCCCGAATAGTCCCTGGTCCAAAATCCCGCTACGGCATAACAAAACGGAATAGTGACTGAAGCAAAACCAAGAAATAGCGTGGGTGGATGAATGATCATCCAATAGTTTTGTAGTAAGGGGTTCAACCCTTTTCCCTCGATGAGCTCCAGATAATTTGCATTGGCAAACACAGGAAGACCGCTCATACCTTCTGATTCACGCAGCAGGGCGAAAGGTGTCACTCCCAACCTGAATTCTTCAGTAAGATAGATACCCAGTATCATGGAAATCAGGAATGCCTGAACAATAGCAAGAACCGCCAGTGTTGGTGCTTCCCATTTGCTGCCCCTCCACATGATGATCAGCCCCAGTATAGAATGCCAAAAAATCCAGAGCAGGAAAGAACCTTGCTGCCCTTCCCAAAAGGCCGTAAAAATATACTTAAAGGGGAGTTGTTCTGAGACATGAGACCATACGTACTCATATTCATAGAAGTGATTGATCATGATATAGAATATCATACCAATACTTCCTATTGAAGCCAAACTGGTCAAACTGAAACCTACTCTACCCAGATTTCGCCAGGTATTTGATTCAGAGACTACGCCCGAGGAAGACGTGGCAAAATAATAAGATACAGCAGAAAAGATCGCACTGGCGAATGCCAGAATGAGTAGGAAATGGCCAAATTGTCCGTGAAATAGGTGCTCACCTATATAGGTAATATCCTGCATAAGATCTCAACTTATATGTCAGATCTGACAGATACTTCCTGATCTTTGTATTTCGATGGGCATTTCATCAGGAGATTGCTGGCAATGAAGTCATTACCCTGCATCTTTCCAGTTACAACGATTTGTTCGCTCAGTTCGAAGTCCTGAGGCTTGGCATCATTAAGCACTACCTTTCGTTCTATGCCAGCAGCATCCTTTATGAAAAAAGAAAAGTAATTAGGATCGACAGCCGGATCATACACCATCTCCTTGTCCTTTGCAAGGGTACCTACCACTTTGACCGCAGATCCACTAGAATCTGCTTCAGCAAAGGTAGCGTAGGTGCTCATGTCCTTTGAAGCCGACAATAGTAAAACTACTGCTGCCGTGATCATGACAAGACTAATGATATGTATTTTTTTAATGCCTTTCATCGTTATAGTTTACCTGAAGCCAATACAAAATTACAAACAGTAGATCAATAATGTTACGTCTGACTTAAGTAATTTTTACAACATTGTTTATCAATAAATTAAACATTACTATATTTGGTAATGTAAAATCTTCTCTTCTATGAATACTGACATCTCAGCTACTACATCTCCCGGCACTATCATAAATGCTGAATTGGCAGGGAACAACCCATCGGTGGTATTGTTGCGATCAGTCAACATCTATCAGGATCAACACCTGGTGTTAGAAAATGTTTCATTACACATCGAACAAGGTGCATTTGTCTACCTGATAGGAAGAACCGGTAGTGGGAAGTCTTCTATTCTAAAGACCATTTATGGAGCATTGCCTCTGCAAAATGGAGAAGGAATGGTGGCAGGATTCAACCTTCGAACGATCAAACAACGGCATCTCTATAAACTACGCAGAAGATTGGGAATGGTCTTCCAGGATTTCAATTTGCTGCAAGATCGAAGCGTTGAAGATAATCTTCGATTTGTCCTTCGGGCCACCGGGTGGAAGGAAAAGCGACAAATGGACTTGAAAATTGATGAAGTCCTATCACATGTGCAGCTTCAGTATATGAAGCATAAAATGCCATTTGCACTTTCTGGTGGAGAGCAACAGCGACTTGCCATTGCCCGGGCTCTGCTGAATGACCCTGAACTGATCATCGCCGACGAACCTACGGGCAATCTGGATCCGGACACATCAGATGCTATTCTACGTCTTTTGTATCGACTCAATCAGGAAAGCAATACGACGATTCTACTGGCTACACACGATTATCGATTGATGGATCAGATACCCGGACAAGTGTTGCGATGTGAAGGAGGCAGAGTACTTCAGGCATAAAGGGGAATCTGTTCACTTCTAATTTCTGCCTTATCTCTTTTCCACTACGGGGATATGAATTAACTGGGTTCCGGGTGATAGATCATTGCGCTCCCGTTCATTCAAAATATCAAAATGAGGTCGATGATCAAGTTGGTACCGGGACTTCGGAAGCCAATCGTTGAAAATAAATCCAAAAACCTCTGATGGGTTAGTTGGATGATCGGGTGCCGTAAATCTTGCATAGAGACCTCCATGCAAAAAGTAGTAGTCCATTTTGTCCGGCAAGTTGTTGGCTTGAGAAACACGGACACAAGCCCATTTTATGAATGTATTTGTAGGACTAAAGGAAATGAAGTATTCCCTGGCATATATTCGCAAATCGATGATCTTTTTGTCAGACCTGTTTTCTACTTCGTTTCTGCGGGGCATAAATGCATGAAATAATTCGTAGGTGACATTCTCTCCTAAAGACATTTTTCGGTGAATACCTACGACCTTAAATTCAGGAATTTGAATTATATCGGGAGATATATTATTTGTAGAAAGGGACCTATGCATGTTGCCTCTTGAGATTTCTTTCTACCTGCATGATCTGCCAGGTGTTGTAGCTATTCTGGAAAATAATATAAAAAATCGGACCCATAGCTACGATCGGATCGATGAATGTAAGGGCAACCCAAAGAGCGAACATGGTGTTTTTTCGGCCCAGTGACAGCCCTCCTGCCATTTTAATCTCTTTATCTACTAAAAATTCTCCCACTTTAAAATTAATCAGACTTATGACACCCGTGATCGCCGCAATTTTTACGAAGATACCCCATGAAGAACTATGTTGGTGTTGGATAAAGTATGATGCTTTTCCACAGCCGATCCAAACATTAATCAAAAAAAGGTAGAAGGATATTTGCTTAAAACCCAATAGGTATTTTGTCAGGGGTTTACTTGTGTTCTTTACAATGCTGCTCAGGAGTAACGGCAGACCCACTACCATGACTACGGGTAGCAATACATCCAGGATATGTATATGTTTTTCAACGATCAGAATTAATGGTAGTACCAATGGTATGCATATGGCAGAAAGTGGATTAGTAAGTATCACCGATGTGGTGACGAAAGCAATATCTGTACGCATGAATTGAGCAAGTACTGGCGAAGCGGCAGCACAGGGTGCTATACCCAATACAAATCCAACCAGTGCATGTTTATCTCCAAAGGGTAAGAGGGAAAAAAATAAAACAGCGGGTATCACCAGATTGGCCACCATGAGTCTAAGGTGAGTCTTAGAAAACTGCTCCAATGAGAAGTTGATGCCTAAAAAGGCAAAAAAAAGCATGATGATAAGACTGTACCTAATCCAGTCCGTGTAGGCATGGCCATAGGGGAGGAGTATTCCCAAAACTATGGAGGTGAATATTAATATTGATTGCTTCAAGAGGAGACTCGGTCTATGGTTAGGATTTCACTAATCCATTAAATAAGTTATTTGCTCCATCGCCCGTGATTTGTCTTCCACAGGCAATTGGCATACTTTATTTTGGCATACATAAATCATGGTCCTGCCTGTCTGTAGTTTGTCTTTAAGAAGTGGCAGAGAGCCCTCATCTTTACCCCCCATGAAGACCGTGTTAGGATGGAACTCTCGCTGTAGCTCATGTGATTTTGCAAGTGCGTTTTCTCCTAATATTGCGACTTCGTAGGTGGCATGCAATTTCTCTAAATATAGGGTTGCCCAATTCGAATAGAAGCTCGTCTGCTTGGATTGGATGATGGGACCTATCATATTAAATAGCATCTGATCAGATTTCCTCAAGTAATCTTCATTTTCAAAATAGTGATAGAGAAAATTCAGATTTCTTGCCATGGCACTATTTGATCCGGGTATTACGTTATCACCCAATTCCATTTTCTGGGCAATCAGAGGAGGATCTAATTTGGATGTGTAATTGAAAAAGTCACTTTCCTCATTAAAGAAGTTTTCCAGCGTATAATCTGTAAGGCTTCCAGCTGTCTCTATCCATTTCTCATCGAAAGTTACTTCATAGAGATTGATGTATGCCTCAATCAGGAATGCATAATCATCCAGGAATGCATTGATTTTTGTTTTTCCGTCCTTAAAATTTCGTTGTAATCTTCCATCTTCCTGCAGCATATTATCATGGATAAACTGTCCATTTTTTAATGCCCTCTCTAAGTAGCTTTCTTCCCCAGTTGCACGAAAGGCATCCACCAAGCCCGTCAGCATCAAGGCATTCCACGAAGTCAATACCTTATCGTCGAGACCGGGGCGCTCCCGTTGTGACCGTGCCTCAAATAGGACAGCATTCGCCCGTTTGATAATGTCAGAAAGCACAGAGGGATCAGTCTCAAACTGTTCGGCTACTTCGGCGTGAGACAACTTTTGATAGAGTATATTTTTTTCTTCCCAGTTACCATAAGGAAGGATATTGTAGTAGGCTTTGTAGATTTCTACATGTTCTGGATCTAATAACGAGTTAATCTCCTCTTCAGACCAGACGTAAAATTTTCCTTCCTCACCTTCACTATCAGCGTCCAGGGATGAATAAAAGCCGCCATCAGGATGAGTCATTTCGCGATCAAGCCATCCCACTGTTTCTTCAATGATTTCTTTATACCGGGGATTCTGAGTAATCTGATAAGCCTCACTGTAGAGACTGAGAATTTGACCATTGTCATACATCATTTTCTCAAAGTGAGGTGCCAACCATTGAGCATCAACTGAATATCTTGCAAATCCACCACCCAATTGATCATAAATGCCTCCTCTAGCCATACGATCCAGGGTGACCGTAACAGCCTCGAGTGCTTTCTCGTCGCCCGTCATCTGATAATAGGTCAGTAGGTATCGGTAGTTAGATGGCATCGGGAATTTTGGCGCACCTTTTCGACCGCCAAATTCTTCGTCGACCCGACTGATCATATTTTCAGCCATTGTGGTGGCTTCGTCAATTTTCAGTAGTTGAGGTGCACCTTTTATGATTTGATCCTGGGCTTTGATGCCACTCGTGAGCTGCTTTGCATAGGACTCAAGTTTGTCCTGATCATCTTCCCAAAGTGATTTAAACTGGTCGAGAATGGCCAGCCACCGTTCTTTGGGAAAGTAGGTGCCAGCCCATACCGGTCGACCATCCGGCAAGGCAAAGGCATTCAGGGGCCATCCGCATCCTGCCCCGGATGCCAATTGACATGCCGTCATATAGACATCGTCGATGTCTGGTCGCTCTTCTCTGTCGACTTTT
>JAUILM010000112.1 GCA_030432855.1 Bacteroidia bacterium | reverse complement strand
TGGACTCTACTGGTATGAGAATTTATTGATATCAAATCCTAAATGATTTGTCGTACGATACTCCGGTAGTGATCCATTGATGTGCATCAGCCAGTAGATTGATTTTTTGACTGATAGACAGTGAAAGTGGTAGTTGAGCAATACCTATGAGTCGTCTCATGATCTCGACACCTACAAACTGCCACATCAAATCCTGATTGAAATTCGCCTCCGGACTATATGATTGCGCAAATCTCTGCTGACTTGACAATGCATGCTGAGACATGATCAAGTGCGAAAGCATAATAGCTACGTCAAATTCTGGGGGACCTACAAAAGCGAATTCTGGATCGATCACTTTCAGGCCCTGACCCGTCTGTAGTATGCTGCCGGGATAAAAGTCTCCATGTAGTAAACTTCTTCCCCGGGATAAATAGATATCGCCGAGATTACGTATACGTTCCTTGAGGGATTCATTTCTGATGAATGGCTTCGCGACAGTAGATAAACCCTTCTGAATGACATCGAGATCTAGTCCGTTATTCGAATCGAAGGGAAATAGAAATATATGGGTATGGTTTAAAACGCGCATGTCCCGGTTCTCCGGAAAATCTGCAGGAGGTGGCATCTTATGTAATGCCTGGAGATAAGAAGCTGCCTGATCAAGAAGTGCATCGTCCAGTACTTCCGTGCCGCCATATATGAAACCTAGATCTGAGGCCTTGCCGAGATCTTCCAAAGCCAACATGAGGTCGGTGTCTTCTGTCCATAGAAGGTCAGGTGTAAATTGACGAGTAGTCTCATCTTCTGAGATGGCCTGATAGTATTGCTTCTCAACTTTTGTGCGGTTGACCGGAGCATCAATTTGCGGATACTTTTCTACCCAGGGTCTTGCCTGCTTGATGATAAAGGATCGCTGGGAAGTCACGATCCGCACCACAAAATTCATATTCCCCTCTCCTGGTTTTTCGAGATAGCGAATTTCCTCGGATTCATCCAGGTGATGTTTGTCGATGAGAAATCTTTGTAGAGAATCTTTCTCATCCAGTGAAAGAAAGTAGGCTTCCGGATGAGAGTTCTTAAATCGTTCTTGTAATGTCATAGCTCTGCTGATGATTTACCAATCAATGGGGAAATAGTCTTTCAAAAATTTTCCGCACCAGTGGGTGCCTTTATTGATCCCGTCAAAAAATGGATCGCATATACGCGCGGCACCATCTACAATATCTAATGGAGGTTGAAAATCGTGGACTTGTTCTTTTTTTCTCGCAAGCTGCACAGGGTCTTCATCCGTCACCCAGCCTGTATCCACAGCATTCATATAGATGCCATCCTTCGCAAGATCACTAGCTGAAGTATGAGTGAGCATGTTAAGCGCCGCTTTCGCCATATTGGTGTGCGGATGTCGATCGATCTTATGAAATCGATGAAACTTTCCCTCCATAGCAGATACATTGACAATATGCTTCTGGCCGGTATTGGATCGTCGCATCATTTTCGATAGTCGGTTACATAATACAAAGGGTGCAATGCTATTGACCAACTGAACTTCTACCATCTCGGCCGTTTCAATTTCTCCTATTCGTAACCTCCAGCTATTCGAATCTCGAAGGTCTACCTGTTGCAGGTCTGCATCCAGCTTCCCGGTGGGAAATATTTCGTGAGATTTCAATGCCTGATCAAAACTATAGGGTATCTGTGAAAGCTTAGCAGAGGCGGAAAGTCCCAGTCCCGGTCGTTTACTTGACCAGCTCACAGGCATATTGCCACTTTGCTTTTCATTTACATCAGCGAGTTGGTTCAGACACGCCTGATAATTTGTCAATATTTGCTGTGTTTCTTTTCCCAGGTCTAGAAAAGCTACCTCTTCATTGTGCATCAGATGTGCATAAAATCCTACAGGTCTTCGGACTGTCTGTGCTGCATTATTGATGAGGATATCGAGACGCTCATAAGTGTGCTCAATATGCGTGGTAAATAACTCAACACTGGTAGTGTGTCTAAGATCCAGCCCGTATATATGCAATCTATCGCCCCACTGAGAGTAACCCTCTTCGGCCGCAAATCGCATAGCAGCGTCCACCGGAAATCGGGTGGTGACGATGACTGTGGCACCAGCTTCCAGCATCATTAAGGTAGCCTGATAACCAATTTTTAGTCGTCCTCCAGTGATGAGAGCTACCTGGTCAGTGAGATCCGCCGTTTGGAATCTTTTACTGTAGTTATAATCACCACACGAGGGGCATAAGGCATCGTAAAAGTGGTGCAACTCATCATAGAGTTTGGTACATACGTAGCAGCTTCTGGGGCTATCAAGCCGTATACGTCTTTTCTCTTGTTCTCCCACCCCTATCATACGCGGGCTGGAGAAGACTTCCTGTTGTCTCGCAGATCGAATGCCGGTTTTGGATCGCTTTTCCCGATCAGCTCTGCGTTGGGAGGTCTTCTTTTTCTTGAGCTTTGCCTTACGCCGTACGTTTATAGCATCGCGGTCCGGTCGGGATAATTCACCAGCCGCTCGCAATAGCTCAATCCTTTTCGATTCGTCGATAGATGCCAACAGGTCTGGATTGTCCTTGAGATGATTTAGGGCGTCGACTAATGCATCAATTGACGCACCAGATGGAAGTTCTACCGACTCGCTTTTCTCTTCAGATTCCAACATGAGAGAATCAATTTAATAAGATGGCTAAGATATGGTTTGCATGATAACTTATGCACAGTTCAAGTGTTCGGATCCGGACGTTTTTGTGCGCAATCGTACAGATTGAGTGTATTAATTATAGAGAATGTATTTTGTATAATGTTGATTGTCAGGTTTTTATAATTAGTGGCACGTCGATTGAATATATAGTAAGTGTAAAATACTGGATTATGGCACAGAGTAGTAATAGTGAGTTTAGAAACGAAAAGAAACAGAACCTATATATCGTAGGAGGATGCGCTGTGATACTGGCAGGGCTCTCAGCGAGCCTATTACACTATGTCAAAGAGCTGGCAAGTCAATCTATGGTCGAACTTCCGATCGTACCAAACCTTGGAGGACTAACAACATCAGAATTTGTGTCGGGATCGGATATTTTAATCTTCTTTCTGGTACTCACGTTGACAACTTTTATTCCGGTGGCAGCACGTTTTCCTTTGATTTTGCAAAATGCAGACTTCAGAAGATCAGCAAAATTCAGTGGAAAGAATATAAGCCGATCATCACTGGGAGTAGTACCCTTATTACTGATCGGTGGTCTCATTTACGGACTGCAACTTGAGGTTCCCACATTGAAGGAAAAATCGAGCCATCACAGTCCTTGCATTATTAAGACAGAGACTGCAGCCTATTTTGACAATCAGGATTTATTGTCATGCTACCCATACACCCCTACCTGTAAAAAGAGCTAACAGTTTGCTCATAGAGCGATTTTCGTATTCTTTATTAACAATGTGCTATTTGCTAAGTGATAACCACCCGGTTATCACTTTTTTTTTCGCTAGGTTATTTTTTAACCTCTTACATAGACTTGCGTTAATCTCTCGTTAAATGCATGCCGAATCAGACGACCTTTGGATATACTTGCAACATTGCCATGAAAACGATTCATCCATTTGTAATGTTGAACCGGGTATTTTTTGTACTCGGAATAGTCGTGGCCATGATTTTGAGTGCATCAGCACAACGAATAACTGGCACTGTAACTGATTCCAGGGGTGAGGCCCTGCCGTATGTCAATGTGTTTGTAAAAGAAATTCAATCCGGTACCAACACAGATTTGGATGGTAAATATATAATGGTTCTTGATCCAGGGCATTATCAGGTGGTTTTTTCAAGCGTTGGATATCTGCCTCAGGAAATTCCGGTCGTAGTGGGTGACAGAGAATATGTGGTGAACGTCAAAATGCAGGTTTCCGATGTTGAACTGGATCAAATACTTGTGAAAGCCAAGAAAAAAGATGCTGCCTATGAGATCATTCAAAAGGTAACGGAAAACAGAGACAAGCACCTAAAGGCGATTGAAAGTTACCGTTGCAATTTATATATACGAGCAGCAGAATTTTTTTCAAGTACAGATACTAAAAAAAATAAGAGTGCTGAAGTACAGGTGGAATTTAGTCCGGATGATGATCCATTTGAGAATGATCAGACCGATACACTATCTAAGGATAATCTGGTAGAAATTTATTCTGACTTATCATTTCAATATCCCTCTGACTATAAGGATGTTCGACTGGGTTATAGAAAATATGGAGATGACCGGGGGCTCTTTATTCCGAAATTTAGCGAGACGGGATTCAATTTTTATAATAACCTCGTACCTCTTAAGGGAGTGTCCCAGGTGCCATTAATATCACCCTTCAGTAGTACAGCAATTCTTACCTACAAGTATCAACTACTTTCAAGTATCAAAGAAGGACCAAACTTAGTGCATAAAATAAGAGTAACCCCCAGAAAGAAGGGAAATGCATCTTGTGAAGGATACGTCTATGTAAATGACAGCATCTGGAATATCAATCGTGTTGAGTTGGATTTGGCCCCGGATGCATTGTATATATATGATGCATTTTCAATAGAGCAATCATATGCACTGACGGATGATTCTCTTTGGCTAGTGGATCGGTTATTATTTAAATACGTAGCCCGACAGAGTAAGACGAAGTCGTTTACCGGGACAACGTTATTGCACTTTCTAAATATCCAGCCGAATGTGACATTTCCACCCAGATTCTTTGGCAACGAAGTAGCAATCACTACCCGTGAAGCAATTGACAGAGATCAGAATTACTGGGATTCAACTCGTGTCGAACCCCTTTCTAAGAAAGAAGAGAAGGTTGCCACATATCGAGACAGTATCAAGCGACTCCATGAAAGTGAGGAGTACCTGGACTCGACACAGAAAGCTTATAATAAAGTAACTGTGGGAGAAGTATTGTGGCATGGACTAGGATTTAGAAATAATTTCAAAAAATCAGACTTCTATCATTCATCGTTGTTGGACCTGATAGACTTTTCGGTAATAGGCGGATTTAGACTAGGTCCCTACATAAGCTATTTTCGAAGATATCCCTCCGATAGAATGCTACGCATGTCAGGATCTGCCAGTGTTGGATTAAAAAATGGGGATGTTAATGGAAATTTTAATTTTTGGACTCGGTATAATCCTTATAAATTAAGTGATTTTGGAATTAGCTTTGGACGAGAGTTTCAGTCAATAAATAATTTTGATGCCTACCTCAATCAATTAAAAAGATCCAACTACATTCTAAGAGATTTTTTTGCAGCCTATCATACCACAGAACTTTTTAATGGATTTTATCTAAGGCTGGGAGTTGATTTTAGTGATCGTCGTTCAGCCCTGGGATTTGATAGTGAGACATTTATTGGTGACATAATTGATGACGAAGAACCGATTTTTTTCGAACCCTATCAAGCCTTTCGCTCTGAGATAAAATTTTCATATACACCTGCACAACGATTTATGACGGAGCCTACCCGTAAAGTAGTTCTGGGTAGTAAATTTCCAACGGTTCATTTTCAATATCAAAAAGGATGGAATGGTCTTTTCGGAAGTGATATTGATTGGGATTATATGCAAGTAGGTCTTAGTCATGATTTAATACTTGGAACACTGGGGAATTCCAAGTATACCATGCGTCTTGGCAAGTTTTTAAATACTCGAAATGTGCAGTATGTTGATCTCCTAAGATTTCGCCAATCAGATCCTTATCTTTTTTCCAGCCCCTTAGGATCCTTTCAATTACTGGATACATCACTTACTACCACCGGATTATTTTTTGAAGCACATCATATCCATCATTTTAATGGAGCACTTATCAATAATATCCCACTCATTAAAAAGTTAAAGGTTCGGGTTGCTGCTGGTGGTGGTATGCTGTATGTAAAGAAAGACAACTATCGACATCAGGAGGTATTTGCAGGCATAGAGCGGGTATTGAAAATTGGAGCTAGAAGAAGGTTGCGACTGGGACTATTCGGTGTTCTGGCAGATAGTAACCAAACCAAAACTACAGCAGGATGGAAAATTTCGTTAGATATCATTGACACCTGGAAAAAAGACTGGAGTCACTAAAGTCAAAACCGTCAAGTGCTTTAATTTCCTGTTCTTCTGTCAGCAGCCATGACATTTTTCAGGGTATATACTTGTCAGATTAGATGTTCGTTTGTTAAGTTAGGAGAACCGATCATTTACACTATTATCAAATGAACACAGTCACAGGTAGCACCTTTTTTTATATGGCAATCATTTTAGTGATAGCTGGCTGTGGTCCATCAGAAGAACCCCTTCCTGAATGGATTGTGCCCAATCCCGGTCCCAGGGAGGCCTATCTTCAGGCGTTCAAAAATACTAGTTTAGAACACTCTGCCCTGTATCTCCAATGGATGGAGGCCTCTTCCGAAGCGCTTAATGATACACTGGAGATTAAGACCCCACATCAGGAGATTGTCTACTTTGAAGGGTCTAAGCCTGATGCTGTAGGTTATAGATTTTCGTTAGAGCAGGGGCAAAAGCTACAATTTGTGAAGCACGTGAAGCCGGAGAATATTTCAGTCTTTGTTGATTTATTTCGACCAGGTATAGATAGCCTCACAGAAATCGAATTGCTGGGTGAGTTGGAAATGAATCGCGATACCTTTGTATATGAGGCTTTTCGTGAGGGTGAATATGTGATAAGAATTCAGCCCGAACTACTGGTAGATTGTGCGGTGACTGTAAGTTTTACGGTTTTACCGGTCTATGACTTTCCCGTAGAAGGTGGAGACAATTATGACATTGGAAGTTTCTTTGGCGATCCAAGAGATGGAGGTCGGAGAAAACATAAGGGCGTAGATGTGTTTGCACGGAGAGGGACCCCTGTTGTGGCGATTTCAGAGGGAGTTGTGAGTCGGGTAAGAGAAGGTGGATTAGGAGGTAAGACTGTATGGGTGCGTGACCATACTCGATCCATTAATCAATATTATGCTCATTTAGATACTCAAATGGTAGAGCGAGGTCAGCGGATAAGACCCGGTGATACACTCGGCCTGGTTGGGAACACTGGCAATGCACGGACGACCCCACCACACCTGCATTTTGGACTGTATGTGCGATCTAGGGGTGCTGTTGATCCTCAACCCTACATATCAAGAACCCCAACTCTGAAAAATGAAGTAGTCAGCACCATTCAGAAAAACGAGTCGAGGCGTTCCAGGACGTATACAACCACCCTCTATGAAGGCCCGGACCGAAAGTCTGCCGCTATACGAATCATGCCTCCCCATCAGTACTTTACAATTGTATCGGAATCTGGAGGATATTATCGTGTTTCTTTACCTGATGGACCGGAAGGTTACATACGGAAAAATGATACCGAGATATTTCACAGACCTCTGCGGAATATGGTAAGTGAAACCTCTGCGATGCTTTGGAAAGAATATGGTGAGCAAATTATTCCGGTCGCACATGTGCCAGAAGGTAATCGTGTGAAGGTGCTGGCAGTGGCCGGCGAGTCAATTTTTGCTGAGTACAATAGTCAGGATATTACCTACCAGGGTTGGTTACATTAGTAGCATTCAACGGTTGATTGCCTACTTTTTGATAAATTACGATAGGTCACCAATCATCATTTTCATCATGAGAAGATACATTTTGATTTGTCTCCTGATCACTGTGTACTATTCGGGATACGGTCAGGAAGATATGTTATGTCAGGGTGCTTTCTGGACCGAGGCCGAAGGGGCAAAGTTTATGAAGGAGACAGCAGAACGTTGGACTAATGTGTATTCCTGGCAACAGAGAGCCGGGGTGATAAAACGAGGCATTATTAAGGGGTCAGGATGGGACAAATTGCCCCAGTCTCCTGGGATCCCCGCAGCTATTGTCCGCAGTTCAAAGCGGATGGATGGCTACATCGTTGAGAATGTAGCCATTGAAAGTTTTCCTGGATTTTATGTAACGGGCAATATCTATCGACCTGCTGAGTCTGACGACATGATGCCGTTGGTCTTATGTCCTCACGGTCATTGGAATCAGCCTGGCGATATTGGTCGGTGGAGGTCGGATATGCAAAAGCGGTGTGCCATGCTGGCCCGGATGGGCGCCTTGGTCTTTGCTTATGATCTGGTGGGATATGCTGAATCGACACAGGTATCGCACCACATACCCATCGCATTTACCCTCCAGCTTTACAATGGGAAACGTGCTCTTGACTATCTCCTGAGTCGGGATGATATAGATAGTGAACGTGTAGCCATCACGGGTGCTTCCGGAGGAGGAACACAAAGCTTCATGCTTACCGCTCTCGATGACAGGATAAAAGTCAGCGTCCCGGTAGTCATGGTCAGTGCGCACTTTTTTGGCGGCTGTGTTTGTGAGTCAGGAATGCCTGTACATCGAGCCGAAAAACATCAGACCAACAATGTCGAAATCGCCGGCCTGGCAGCACCCCGTCCCATGCTGGTGATCTCTGATGGAGGTGATTGGACCAGCAATAATCCAATGGTTGAAATTCCCTATCTAAAGAAAATTTATGATGCCTATGAGTTACCGCACTTACTGAATCATGCGCATTTCCCGGCGGAGAGGCACGATTATGGATTTTCGAAACGGGCTGTGATGTACAATTTTTTGCAAAAACATCTGGATTTGGATGTTGATGGGGTGCTCTTTGATAAAGACACCGGACAGTTTGATGAATCCTTTATTAGGCTCTTGCCTGAAGATGCATTGCGGGTTTTTGATGCGGCTTATCCCAGACCAGCTGATGCTCTGGAAGGAGATGAAGAGGTCATAGCTGCCTTCTCAGATTTACAGGAATAGATGTAAGCCAAATAGACGAAGCAGCGCTACCACGACAATGACAATAAGAACCCAATAGGCAACCTGGTTTGCTTTGGGATGGTTACTGGCAAATTTAGCTGTGTACCATCCACCAATCGTTTGACCAATTGCGAGTATGGCTCCGACATCCCACTGAATCAGCCCTTTCCAATGGAAAATAACCACCACCACTATGGTGTATAAGGCGACGACCAGCGATTTCAGGGCGTTGGCCTCTACCATGTTGTACTTAGCAACCAGTACCATGGTAGCCAGGTAAAATATACCCATACCCATCTGAATAAAACCACCATAAAAGCCCAACGCCAGATAAAGCGGAATAGCCAACCAGATATTGACATCCTGGGCAGTACTGGACTCCCTGAGCCAGCGTTTAGGCTTCACCAGAAGGATCACCAACATGGCCAGCATGAGAAATCGGAATACAGAAATAAATTGCTCATTACTCACATTTACGGCCACTACAACACCTACTATGGCACCTAGTACGGTAAGTATGAGATTCCATTTGCTTTTGCTGATATTGATTTTACCGTTTTGATAAAAAGCCCAGCTTCCAGCCACCGATTGACTAAGTACGCCAACACGATTGGTACCATTTGCTATATTACCCGGTAGGCCTATTACTTCAGTTAGTATGGTAAGCGTGATGGCTGACCCATTGCCGGCAAGCGTATTAATTGCACCTGCAATAGCTCCTCCCACAATAGCAATCACATACTGATAAAGTTCCATGCTAGGACCTGGGTTGACAGATTTCGACGAGAATACCACCCACAGATTTTGGATGTATAAAAAACACCAACTTGTCCATGGCCCCCGGGACAGGTTCTTCCTGGAGAACCTGATATCCGGCATTTTTCATCCGGGATAATTCCTGATGGATGTTTTCCACGGCAAAGGCAATATGATGGAGACCTTCACCCCGTTTCTCAAGAAACTTTGCCACTGCACTACTTTCTTCTGTAGCTTCCAGCAGTTCAGTCTTGGTATTGTTGTGTTTAAGAAAGCGCACCTTTACTTTTTGACTGGGTACGATTTCATCATGGAGTATTTCGGCACCCAGGAGTTCCTGATATTTCCGGGTGGCCTCCTCAATATTTCTGACCGCGACCCCAATATGATCCAGAGGTAGATTCTTCAAAGTAAGTATTTTGCTTGTTGAAGGTAAGCATTGAAGTTAAAATGATCTTAAATCCCTTTCAGCCTGCCACCATCCACTGCCAGGCTCACCCCGCTGATATAAGAAGCTGAAGGAGTGGCCAGGTATGCAGCTACTTCTGCTACCTCATGCGGCTCCGCAAAACGACCCAGGGGTATTAACTTAAAAAACTCCTTTTCCATCGCATCAATACTCAACCCACGCTGATTAGCCCAGCTTTCAATCAGGCTTTCCAGTCTTTCAGTGCGTGTGAATCCTGGTAGAATGTTGTTGACAGTAATACCATGTGGCCCAAGTTCCAGCGACATCGTCTTTGCCCAACTGGCCACCGCTCCACGGGTTGTATTGCTCACCCCCAGACCAGGAATCGGTTCTTTGACGGAAGTGGATATGATGTTGATGATTCGACCGTATCCATCTTCTTTCATTCCCGGCCAAAGCAATTGCACCAGATGATGATTGGCAATCAAATGTCGATTGATAGCCTTGGTGAATTCTTCATCCCTGGCTTCAATTATGGGTCCTCCGGGAGGTCCGCCTGAATTATTGATAAGTACGTGAATCCGCTTCTGCATGGAAAGCCCCCTGATCTTCTTGATGAGATCAGCAGTGTTCTCCATGTCTACACTCAAAAAGTCATGCTTTTGGTCTCCTTTCTCCGGGAGGTTGCTGACAATCTCGCCCATGATTTCTGTGCTCCTGGCTGCCAGGGTCACATTAGCACCCAGTTCTGCCAGCTCGATAGCTATAGCCTTACCGATTCCCTTACTTCCTCCACAGACCAATGCATTCTTACCTTCGAGTTGCAGGTTCATGATACCGATATTAGATTCTCTTATCCATGTTTATTTTCGAAGACTTTCATCACTTCCACCAGGGCCTGTACTCCCTCTAGTGGCATGGCATTGTATATTGAGGCACGGAAACCACCTACGGAGCGATGTCCTTTCACACTGACACACCCTGCTTCATTACACATATCTATGAAAGTTCCTTGAAGTGAATCATCAACCAGGGTAAAGGTGACGTTCATTTGTGATCGGT
>JAUILM010000947.1 GCA_030432855.1 Bacteroidia bacterium | reverse complement strand
TCACGGATATATCCATCATATTTTTCATTATCGGCATAGAGTCTCTTGTTGCGCTCGCTTGCCATAATGTCCCAGTGAAATTTACATTTGTCGGTATGGGCACAATTTCGGCAATTGGCCCCTCTAAATTCGTTGTTGCTACCGTAGTGGTTAAGCTCGCCATAGGCACTCACTTCCACTGGATCAGAATCCAACCACCAGTTTAGCAAGTCAAAGTGGTGCGTGGACTTATGAACCCAAAGGGATCCACCCTGATCCATGATACCATGCCATCGTCTGAAATATGAAGCACCATGGTAGGTGTTAAGATACCAGTGAAAATCCACCGATGTTACTTTACCAATATCACCATTCACCAGAATTTCTTTCATGCGCGTATGATGAGGCGACCATCGGTAGTTGAATCCTACGATGATTTGTTTCCCTGACTTTTTCTCGGCATCCAGAATGGCATCACACTTGATCTCATCTGTAGTCATCGGTTTTTCTGTAATCACCTGAATACCAGCTTCCAAACCTTTGATGATAAATTCATGATGGGTAGAATCTACTGTAGTAACAATCAAAACTTCTGGCTTGATCTCCTCCATCATCTGGTCGAAGTCCACATAGGTGGGACAATCGACACCCATATACTCCAGCGCGTATTTGAGACGTCCTTCGTTGATGTCTGCCAATGCTACAAATTCCAGTTGGTCACTATAACGCTCCACAAGGTTTCGGCCCCAGAAAGACGTACCTCTAACGCCACAGCCCACCAGGACTACGCGCTTCTTGGCGAATAGCTTATTTACTGACTTAGCTTCCATTTGATTCGGTAATACAGTTGCTGCCCCGGCAGCTATACCGGAGGCTTTAATAAATGATCTTCTCTTCATTATATTATTATTGTATATCGCCTAAAATACTCAAAATTTTCTATTGACCAGAAGCCTGGATCGTTGAATTTCCTTCTGAATCGCTATGGGATTTTGCAGACTAGATGTATATTCTGTGCTTTACTTTTTTGATTGATAATAACTTTCTAGAATGTCTTCCAAATACATAATGTCCATTGATCAGGGCACCACAAGCTGTAGAGCCTTAATAGTTGATCACAGCGGAGAAATAGTCGGTGTGGCTCAGCAGGAATTTACCCAGATATTTCCAAAACCCGGTTGGGTCGAGCATGATGCCGAAGAGATCGCCAGGGTACAACTTGCGATGATTGATCAGGTGATGCAAGAAACAGGCATCAAAGCTATTGACATTGCCGGTATTGGCATCACCAATCAAAGAGAAACCACTGTCATATGGGATAAGCGGTCAGGAAAACCCATTTACAACGCCATTGTCTGGCAGGATAAGAGGACCGCTCCCTACTGTGAATCAATCAAAGAAGCGGGTTGGGAAGATGAGATCAGACAGCGGACCGGGTTGGTAGTCGACTCTTATTTCTCGGGCACCAAAGTACAATGGTTGCTGGATCATGTAGAGGGTGCCAGAGAGCTGGCAGAAGCAGGACAATTAGCGATGGGCACGATAGATACCTGGCTGATCTACAATATGACGGGAGGGCAACAACATGTTACGGATTACTCCAATGCCAGCCGAACGATGTTGTATAATATTTATGATCTCGAGTGGGATGAATGGATCCTGGATAAACTCAACATACCACGTTGGTTGTTGCCAGCGGTTAAGCCTTCCTCTTTCGATTTCGGACACTTCGAAATCGATGGCGTCAAGATTCCCATTGCCGGGATTGCCGGAGATCAGCAATCGGCACTCTTCGGACAGCAATGCCTTGCTCCAGGTACGGCCAAGAATACCTACGGTACCGGGTGTTTTATGCTAATGCAGACCGGAACTCAGCCATCCCGATCCAAATCAGGATTGCTCACGACTATTGCCTGGGGACTGGACGGTGAAGTGCATTATGCACTGGAGGGGAGCGTCTTCATTGCCGGAGCTGCGGTTCAGTGGCTACGTGATAGTCTGACGTTCTTTAAAGATGCGCGCGAATCGGAGGCACTTGCCACATCCGCTAATCCCGATCATGATGTATATGTTGTTCCTGCT
>JAUILM010000111.1 GCA_030432855.1 Bacteroidia bacterium | reverse complement strand
GTTCGAGGGGTGTACACCGTGTTTCTCTTCAAATTTTTTTTTCTGGACGTGTCGTTTTTGTTTTCTGGTCGGCTTTGATCTATCATTGAACGCCTTACCAGGCTCAATCTTCTTCTTGGTGTCTTGAACTCTGGAAACTCTCCCCTTCTGCCCTGCTATTGTATCTTTTGCCAATCCTTTATCCTGTATCGGTTGCTTTTGTTGTTCTTTTCCATATGTATGATAGATGATTTCCTATCTTTGGTTACCTGGAGTATTACACAGACCAAAGGTGGACTCATGTATGAGGCTTCGATTGGTGGCCAAAAACTAAAATTCAAACCATTTAAAGAAGAAAACTAGGCACTATTAGATGGAGGGATGTTGTGAATCATCCTCCATCTAAATTTTCCTACGCAAACCCCAAGTCATTTTTCGCGAGTAATATCTTCTACCGAAAAATTCTTATTCAAGCTTCGTATTGTCAAGGTTATTAGTATCACAAATATCGAAGAAGACTCATTCGATACATCGCCAGTCGATCGTAGTACTAGATTTCTCACATCAAATTAAACCAAGCCAATTTTACACTTTAAATGTAATAAGAAGGAATATGGATAACAGCACTCCCAATCTGTTTGGAGGTGAACTTGTGCTTCTCCAATCATTCGTTCTTACCATAGGAATCTCTAATATAGAATCGATACAAATAGTATGCCCGAAATTCCGTACGAGGAGCAAATTCAACTAGAATATGGGGTAGGGAAGATTGTGGCATCTCACTATGATCATTCTAGGTGACTGAAGAAAAGTTCATCGTTTAATGAGAATCAGTTTTGCCGTTAGAGAGTAAAATCTAATTTTTGGGTCAGGATAAAATCTCAACATCATAGGCCTGGAGTCTGAAGCATTCCATTCGCTAATTGAGGAAGTCGTGAAACATTTGCAGGCAAAGCCTGCATTTTCAGCCGATAAATGATAGGAGGCTATGGTACTAGTTGATAATTGGTTCTGAAATAACTGATATAAATCAGATAGTAACCAGTAGTATATAACACTATTCAGACTACATCTGACAAAGTTCTTACTATCTCCGTGATCTACTGTCACGATACCATTTCTGGCGGTAGAGGAAGGAACATTTAATATTTGGGATATGGCAGAGCTGCATTTAGGCAATCCTTTCCCCTTTAAAATTTTTGAGTAAAAAAATCCATTCCATACATTCCTATCTGTGAAAATCGGTTATATCTTTTCTCCTGCGGTGTTGGTAGGATTGGCAAACGATAATGGAATAAAGATTAGCATGGATGGTAAGGGAAGAGCCCTTGACAACATATTTATAGAGCGATTATGGCACACTTACAAATATGAGCATCTCTATATAAATTCATCCAATGGAGGCAAAGAGCTTTACGATCAAACGAGAGGGTACATAGAATTTTACAACCAATTAAAGAGCCATTGAACGCTAGGAAAGATAACACCGGCAGAAAAACATTTTGGAAGTAAAATGTATTTTGTCACAAAAAAATGTTCACCATCTTATGATTAAAAGAGGGGAAGCTTAATTAGCTAACAAATTACCTTATTTAGGAACTTCAATTGGTCGAATAATAACTTGCTCTAGTGATGCATTAGCACTCATCGTCACAAGAGATTTTTTTCGCTCATCATTTGTGAGATAAACTTCGGTACCATCAAAAAACCTGATAAAGACTCTCTTTAATCTTGGGTTTTTCTCTCCTTTATTATTTAAATCATAGGCCAAATCTTTTCCAATCTCGATTGGAATGGCATTATCACTTCGTTTCTCTACTTCTATCTCACAAGGATACTCCACTTTATAAGTGGGTGTCACAACATATAGACCGCCACCTTTGTATGGACCACTATCTGATTGAGCTTGGACGTTTAGAACAAAAGAAGTTGAGGTGAGATTGTCTACCTTATGATTCCCTCCGTGCCTATTGGCATTTACTGATATTCCAACACTCCCAACAATAATTCCTTGCGTTTCACCGCATCCATCTAGCAATTTCTTAGGAGCATTATAAGTACAAGATGTATTTGCATATCGTCTTTTGCCACGCCAATCTGTTCCTCCTGTACCAATCCCACATTGAGTGCCAACAATCGTTTGAGGTTGCCTCGTAAGTTCATCCACTTGATAATAAATTCTGGCAGTACCAATAATCTTAGGTAGTATTTTTATCGCAATTGGTAAGGCTTTTTCTTGTTTAGAGGAAAAAGGACCCCAACCCTTCTTAAAATACAACTTTTGTGTTGCTTGAACAAACTTGATCTTATTATCAGTTGTTTGTAGCAGCGAATCTGGGATAATAAATTCTATGTTTGTTGAAGTCTGATTGCTAGGCTTAATGTCTTCACCATTAATACTTAGAACATTACTCTCATGATCAAGGTTATAACCAGCCATTTTGATTGAAAGGCTTTCTGTATAGTTTCTCACATAGATACTAACCTCAGGTTTTGTTATTCTTGCTTCATTAGGAGTGAAGGGTAAATCACTAACAATCTGTCCTATAGTATTAGTCAAAACTTGAAAATCTTCAACTCGTTCTCGTGAAAGCTCGTCGAATTCCTCAGTGGCCGCTATAATATTATCCAAAAGATCAGCTTGTTGTTTTGTTAATACTTCACTCCCTTTGTCCAAGACCTTATCTATACTATACCTAAGATCATAAATTATAGCTTTGATGTGAACGGCAGTATTGTTTGCGGATTTATTATATACATAGTCCAGTTCGTTAGTGATATCTTCAATTGTCTTTTCGAGTCCATCAAGGGCAACTAATGCACTGGCGCCTGAAACTGCGCTCAACTCAGGTCCACAACTCGAATATAAGAGTAGAGCTGCCGAAAGTAACAGAAATTTCAGCCCATTAAGTATGTGAATCATATTACTTTTTTCCATTAATGTAAAATGGATCAAAAAGTAACCCGATTTCAGAATATATTTTTGCTTGAGTTCGTCGAAGGTGCCTATTGACTCAAATCACGAGTAACACAATCAAAGGGACTGAAATCTTTATTCTGAAGTCTGACCTATCAAGTTTGGATTGCAACAGGGATTTGCAATTCAACTGCTACAGGTGTATATAAATCAACTTCCTCTGAAGGAGTTTCTATTGATACTATGAGCGAATACCTAGTTGATTTATTCCATTTATTTAGGTGACTTCTTTCTCGCCACCAACCTATTACAGGGAAAACTCCAATGAAGTTGCATGTTGCTATATCGGCTGCTGTACCTTCAATAAAATCAGAATGCACTGATCCAAGATTTCTATTTTGACTTCCAATTGCCCAACGCCCACTATCGTTTACTGAATCACCTTCATTTTCCTCATCTCTTGCTAATCTATTCACCCTGGCAACAAACTGGTCTCTTGATTCGGCTTGTGTATTTACATCGAATTTCAAACCATGTGATCGATATCTATAGCGATCTTTCCAGCCAATTTCACCAGGCCCAGGCTCAATAAAATAAGATAAGGTTACTCTCATCTTCACGGGAGTATTACCTAGTTCAAGCAGTGCTTCTCTGGGCCAGGGCAGATCATAAAAATGCATGTCTTTAGTTCGATACCCTGATCCAGTTTCCTTTCGATCAAATGGTTGTAATTCCTCTTGAGACACCAGAACCAAACTATTATTTGTGCAGTAAAGAGCTTTGTCCAAACTTGGAACACCATAACCGCAAGTTCTAACGAGATTTCTGTACTTTTTCCTTTCGGTCTCACCAGTAAAAAATTGAGTTCGCATAGTATCAGTCCATTCGGCAGAATGTACTATTAATCCTCGTATAGTTTCAGGCCAAGCATCAGGATACTTTGCTTCAATTTGAGCAGCCATCCATGCAGCTTGAGCCGTTGCAGCACTTGTCATACAAAAGGCTTCAAATTGTGCCGTTCCGGGTTGGAAATGAGTAGAAAGTACAGACAGGTCATCACATTGAGTTGACAAGTCATTATTATCAAAAGCTGCATTTCCACCCTCAAAAACCACTTCTGGTTTTATAGGCCACCTAGTTTGCTCCCAAGTGAGGGATGTTGAACTAAATGGAGATAATCCATTTCGTGGTGCGATCGGTCTGAAGCCATCGAGATTTGGATCAGTAATATCGGTTAGACGAGTGTATGCTCCAACAGTAAGAGCATTCCAAGCCTGTCCAGGTGAATGTATTGATGTTATTAAGTTATTAGCTGGATAGTCTTCCCAGCCAGGATCGACATTCCCCGCAGCCAAGACTATTAGACGTTTATTATCATCCTCCGCTCCTGACGCAAGATTATCAATTGCTCCAGACCATGAGGAAGGCTTACCCTGGTCAAATGAATCAGTGGTGATTGCCATGCAAATTACTCGATTTCTATCAGGGGCTTCTATTTCTGCTCTACTAATTACTTGTTCAGTAATATAGCCGTACAGTTTTGGATCATTACTCCCTGTAGGTGGCAATATCTTCGCAGATTCGATGATATGATTAACCTCAACTCCTTCATTATTCTGTAGAACCTCACCTAAATCTCCATAGATCGCAATGCCACACATATTTGTGCCATGACCATTGTGATCCTGAACACCCCATTCATCATTATAACTATGCATATCGCTATCTGCTAAAACAGGACTAATTAGGCGATGCCCATTATTTATACCTGTGTCCAATATGCAAATAGATGTATTAGAATCCTGATTAAAATTTACTCTCGCTAGCAAATCCTCAAGCCACTCGGTTTGCTCAAAATTATTGAGATCAATAAAAAACCTAACAGTTTCTCTTGCTTTTCTGTATTCAGCAATGCGGTCCGATATTAGAAATAATTCAGTTAACTGCTCTCTATCTGCAAATACAAGAATTACCAGTCTTTCTGGGAACGCAATATGTCCTTCCTCTTTTATAATTCCCAGAGCTTGACAAGCATCTCCAATCTGCGCAAGGGTTGTTTCATCATTTTCTGATCTGAGCCAGATTTCACACCATTCTGGATCATCTTCTGGAATCAGTTCAGTTACATCACTCCAGAAAGACTCGAAAATTGCCAATTTTATATCTTCGATGCTGTTTACTAGAGGTTGATTCTTGGGATTACCGCCAGCAGTGTCAGTATGGATATATTCCTCAAGTTTAGAAATGAAGTAATTTTCTTTTCCAGCAGGAATATAAACAGTTGCGAGAGTTATGGTTTGATCATTCTCTTCAATGGTTCTCACATTAAGTAATCTTACTCCCTGCCGAATATTCTCGAGACTCTTTGTAACTAGATCAAATCCAGCACTACTCCTAAATTCAATGTAAAATCCTTGTGACGTTGCAGCGGAAACAGCTTGTCGTTGTGAACGAATTAGTTGAAATTCCCTCCAAATATTCTCCAAACGTCCTTGTATTCGAGTACCATGCGTGTTTCTTTGTCGATCGGGTACTCTTGGACGACCTCCACCGCTCTGTGGGGATGTATAATCTAACCGTTCATCTACATTTTGGATAAATATTAGGGGGTATTGATCTTCGGGCATAAATCATTATTTTCTCTTAGAACCGTATACCGCTCTCCTGTTCAATAACATTTCCAGGAGTAGATTTTTGGTAACTTTTAAACGATCACTCAAAATTGTTTCCTTTACAGCATCATCACAGGCTTGTGAAATTTCAGACTGGCTTAAACCAGAGACACTACTAGTTGAAATATTTTCTATTTCAAAATCATATTTAAAATTGGCTAACTTATTTCTAATTAGGTCAATTGCTTGTTTCTTATCCGGTAGGTCGTAAAATAAGACATCATCAAAGCGCCTAAATAAGGCTTGATCTAACATATTTATGTTATTGGTAGCTGAAATAATGAAACTATTTGAATTGTCTTGCTCCAAAAATTGTAGGAATGCATTTAACACCCTTCTCATTTCTCCAACGTCGTTATCGCGGGATCTTTCCGTTCCAATTGCATCAAATTCATCAAATAAATAAACGCCAGTATTTTCTCCAATAAAGTCAAATATTTGCCTAAGCTTCGCGGATGTTTCACCCATATACTTTGTGACAATTTTATCAACTAAAATGATATAAAACGGGATTTTAAGTTCATTAGAAAGTATTGATGCTGTAAGTGTTTTTCCTGTTCCTGGTGGTCCAGTTAGTAAAATTTTTCTTCTATGCGAAAATCCATGTTTGCTTAATTTTCCCTTTTGAAGGTATTCTCGAATAATTCGATTTATCCGTTCTTTAAGTTCATCCGATACTATTAGTTGAGATAACCTATTCGGGGTTTCACTATACTGAATTAAATCTGATAAATTATTAGTATGAGGAATAACCTTTAAAGGGGGCTTTTTTCGCCCTTTATCAATAATATTCTTAAGTTGGTGAGCAAGGTTATTATGACCTTTTCTGGCCTCATTTGCAGCAAGTTGAAGAGCAATCGTCGAAAACCTCTCATTGTCGCTATCATAATGAGATTTGATAAGGGATTTTAATTGTTCAGCAGTTGCCATATCAAATGAAATTCTCGAATATTAAACTGATCTCGGAAGAAATATCTTGTGTAAACTTCTCACAATCTAGCTATTTTGACCAGCAAATACCATACCGAGAGATGATTATTTTTTATAATCTATCCGCTAATCAGCTTTCCTGGGCATCATCCTAATCTTGCATGGTGAAGGACTTCTGATATTCAATCGTGTTGGTCACGCTTGTATGGCGATAAAGCTTCTATAGGAGCTGGTTTGGTATTTTATCTCCTAGATATCTGTAAAACTGTGGCGAGCTATATGCATTGTAAGCGGTTTGTCGACGTTGAGCTTTACGGCCAATTTCTTAAGCCATTTTAGCAGTTTTGACTCCGTAGCTGATCTTCCTTTGCACCAGGTACTTATCATCGACATCCTCGATCATCTTCAGCTCAGGAAATATCACATCATCAGATTGAACTTGGTCAGGGAGTTTCAGCGATCCCGCCTTGTTGTTCTTTCCCATGGCAGAATGTAGCCGTCCATCTTTGATATCGCTCCATCGCAACCGGGGTACATCTGAAGCCCTCATCCCGGCCAGATAGAAGGCCGTGAGCCATAGATTTAGATAATGGTGCAACTTGGGTTCTTTAGAAAGAACCTTTTCTCTCAGCTTCTTTATTTCTTCTTTAGTCAGTCCGATCTTTTTGCTTTCATGAAATTTGATAGATATGCCATCCTTTCCGGAATGGGTATTGCTTCTGATCGACTAACCCTTTCCTTATCGCTTGATTGTAAATGGTTCGTATAACTAACAAGTAGTTTATCGCTGTTCGTTCAGAAACTTTCTTTGATCCTTTTTACCAGGCCTTGAAATTTTTCAGCAAGGTCAGATCCACGTCCTCAAAGCGTAGCCCCATACTCTTCACAAATTCCTCTTTATCCTTGGTTTATCAGTAACAACTGGTTGTACATACCCTCTCTTGTTAGCACTTCCCGATAGATATCAGCCTCATTGAAAAAGCTGTTTTCCGATTCTGGCTCGATGAATGCCTTGTGAATGACCTTTGCACTTGATACCTCATTCTCTAACTCTCTACCCAGATAGGTCTTATTAACCTCTGCCAGCTTCTTAATCAGACAGGCATTGACGATGTTAAAGCGCGATACTGGTTGTAGTCATGATGCCTAGAATTAACTTTGTACAAATTATGTTCAAACAAAATTAATATTAATATGGATTCATAGCCACCTAAATGATCTCTCAAATCACGTATATCATTGATTTTCAGTACATAAAACCATATCAGACCAAAATACGCAGGATTCATAATCCTGAGAATCGGGAGTTCAAGCACATGAGACTCCAAATCCTAGATTTGGCTAGTCGAATGTGTCCCGATCGTAATTTCGGTACGATCGGGATCTACCCCCACTGTGACCTCCGAAATAACATGAAGGAGGTCGCTACAAAGCATCCTTCGGGATGCTTATTTTATTTCATATAAACCACACCGCAATGCATTACTTCTATGTCTTGTATAGTCTCAAGGATCACCGACTTTATAAAGGTTCTTCCAGTAGTTTATCAGACCGGTTCATTAGACACATCTCCGGTGGCTTCCCTTCCACTAAGCATCGAAGACCGCTTATCTTAATCTATTCTGAAGGTTTTAGCACAAAAGCAGACGCTGTAATGCGGGAACGTTGGTCTAAATCTCTGGGAGGGGGATTAAAGCAGATTCTTCTTTGGAAAAAGTATTCTTCAGAGAAGACTCATCCCTCAACATAATCTCAGCTGGGTAGAGCGCCGCGAAGCCCCGTACGGGAGGTCGGGAGTTCAAGCACATGAGACTCCAAATCTCTGATTTGGCTAGTCGAATGTGTCCCGATCGTTCTGAAAGTACCGTCGGGTCTCCCCACAATGACCTCCGAAATGTCATGAAGGAGGTCGCTGCAAAGTTTCAAAAATCCAGGATCAAAAACTCTTAGAATTTTAGTCTCTTATTTGACGATGACCATTCCTCCATACCCTTATTATACAAAATAATATGGGCAAATAATGAGCAAGACTCCTACAAGGATTTAATCAAGCAAAATTTCCTTAAATATTTACTCTTCTTCCTACTACACTGATAATCAATAGTATAAAGGGCGCACCTTGTAAGGTAGTACCACTAAGTAGTGTCACTGGGTAAGGAAATACCACGCGCCTTGCATATCACTTCATATTTGTTGTGACATGGATTAAATCTGACGTCTCAAACAATTAATATGAAAAGACAAGTGGACAGATCAGACTCAGGAAATAGAATAGAAAATTGCTTCTTCTTATTTCTACAGATCCTGAGTGTACTCATGATTTTGGCTGCTTTGGTCATTTGGATTATCAATCACTGAGTTCCGTTGAGTTTTATCCGAACATCATTTTTTTAAACATTTAAACTTTGTCCTAATGAGAACGACAATCATTATCAGCATTCTATTCTTGGTACCCTTATTTGCAAATGCACAATCCGGATTTAAACAGTCTGGCATTGAAAGAGCAGAACACACCATTGAAGTCTTCAAAGAGGTTGAGCCCGCACTCCAGAGTTATTTTGACAATGCATATGGATATGTTGTATTTCCATCGATTGGAAAGGGTGCTTCCGGTATTGGAGGTGCTCATGGTAAAGGAATTGCATTTGAACAAAACACCCCTATTGGAAAAGCAACCATCGCTCAAGTGACCATAGGACTCCAATTCGGAGGTCAGTCCTATAGCCAAATCGTGTTTTTCGAAAATCAGGAGGATTTCGAGGCATTCAAAGGGAATCAATTTCAGTTCGCTGCCCAGGTCTCTGCAGTAGCACTTACAGAAGGTGCCGCCGCTAATTTAGAATATAGGGATGGCGTATCCGTATTTACACAGACCAAAGGTGGACTCATGTATGAAGCTTCGATTGGTGGTCAAAAATTGAAATTCAAACCATTTAAAGAAGAAAACTAGGCACTACCAGATGGAGGGATGTTGTGAATCATTCCTCCATCTAAATTTTCCTACGCAAACCCTGATGCATTCTTCGATCGATTAATTCCCTCTACCGATACATCGCCATTCGATCGTAGCAATAGATTTTCTCACATCAAATTAAACCAAGTCATTATGAAATCTCATCGCTTTTTCTGCGTCATCATAATAAGTTATCTAGGAGCTATCTCATCATGGTGTCAAGACGGCTCAAGTAGTGTCTTTGATAAGATAATTGAAACAATTCATCGTTGGGATATAGAATCTCAGGACCGGGGTATACCTCTTATTACCGCATTTTCGAGTCCAAATTTTAATGGAAGTAGATTAGAATTAAATCATGATTGGTCAGGCCGTCGTAACCAATATTGGAATGATGAAATTGCCTCCATAGAGGTACCACATGGATATCGTGTTCTACTCTTTGAACATGCGGATTTTCGTGGTCGGGAATTGATGATTTCCCATGATTGGAGTGTCCGAGAAAATCCCTGGTGGAGAAATCGAATTTCCTCAATCCGTATAATTCCGGATTATCATCAGGAAGAACCTTACCATCATTATTGTCATGAATGTGGTAGAAGGTCTTGCAATTGTCATTATTCCAGTGCTGTTACGATCAATTCAAGGAGAAACTTTAATGGTCGATCACTTAGGCTAAGAAACGACTGGACCGTCAGTGATGAAGATGATTATTGGAATGATCGCATCAGCGCGATTGATGTACCTCCTGGATTCGTGGTAATCTTATACAAACGTCCATATTTCCGTGGTCGTTCGGAAAGAATCGAAGGTCCTTGGACCAGTGAGCAATGCGATGATACATGGGATAGATGGACCAACGAAATCAGTTCGATCAGGATCATCCGGAGATTCCGATAATATAGCCCGGTTTATTCTTTCATTCCTGATATGTGTTGGTTGATAATTAGTAGCTTTAGATGTGATCTTTATAATTGGCGCATCTATTGCTTTTTTTTTAGAGTTTATTCTTATTGCCAAAAAGAATAAGAGCCTCTCTGACAAAGTGCTTACTCTTTGGATGTTCGTTCTTGGCACTCATTTGCTACTGCAATATTTTGAATTTAAAGGTCTCGATTTTACCTATCACTTTCTTCTTGGGGTCATGACACCCTTTCCTTTAATTCATGGCCCACTACTCTATCTCTACGTCCTTACACTTACTACGGGTCTTACCAAACTAAGATGGTTTGATTATTTACATGCATTGCCTGTAGTACTACTGGTTTTGCGAATGGTGCCCTTCTTTCTCCTACCTGGACCCGAGAAAGTAGCTTTCGTAAATAAGCTTGCCATTGAGCGTAACCTGCTCATGAATGTCGTGCTTCTATCCATAATGCTTTCCGGTGTATTGTATATAATATTTTCACTTATTCTTCTGCGGAAATTCAGGAAAAAGCTGGCATCCAATTATTCGTATACAGACAAAATAAACCTGGACTGGTTACGAAATCTAATCCTGGGAATGGTTGTTGTCTGGACGATCGTTGTAGTGGGTCATAGCCTGGATAATGTCCTGAACATTGATATTGGTCCTGCAACTGATTTTTTAATTTAT
>JAUILM010000110.1 GCA_030432855.1 Bacteroidia bacterium | reverse complement strand
AAATGTGCAAATAAACAAGATTACAAATCGAGAAAATGAATTGGTAAATCTCAACCTCGAGTTGAATGCATTGGAAAGGGAATATGCCGACAAAATGGCAAAAACCCGATCCGATCAGCAATCCGCATTATCCAGTAAGTTGGAAAGCATGGCACAGACATCCAAAATAAGAAACCAACTGTCGAACTACAGTGAGCGGCGAAAGCTCTACTACATAACCGCACCTCAATCAGGATACATCACTAAGACGCTGAAGAAGGGCATCGGCGAGACTATCAAGGAGGGAGCAGATCTGGCAACCATTATGCCTGAAAAATATGATCTCGCGGTAGAACTCTATGTGAGACCGATAGATCTTCCCCTACTGGATGTAGATCAGGAAGTAAGACTGCGTTTCGATGGATGGCCTGCCATCGTAATCAGTGGATGGCCTAAGCAGTCGACGGGTGTGTTTACAGGAAAAATCTTTGCCGTAGACCGATTCATTGGACAAAATGGACTCTATCGTGTGCTGGTTCAGCCGGAGAATACAATAAAGGAATGGCCGGAAAAACTCCGGGTGGGTACTGGGACAAATGGATTTATTCTATTGAACAATGTCCCCATTTGGTATGAATTGTGGCGCCAACTAAATGGATTTCCACCCGATTTTTATGCAACCGAGAAAGGCCTGAATGAGGAACTAAAAAGAAAAGCACCCCTTAAATCCGTCAAATAAATGGCTGATCATTTGGTGAACATAAAATACGGGATTCTATTTCTACTGTACCTGTCAGCGGTTGGGTTGCAAGCACAAACTGACACGACACAACTATCCTACGAAGAATATCTCAATAATGTATTAAGGTTTCATCCGCTTTCACAGAAATCTGATCTGTTGCAGGCCCGGGCTGCAGCGCGACTGTTGGGAGCCAGGGGACTGATTGACCCCTACCTTGAAGGATCCTGGGATGAAAAGAATTTTGACGAAAAACTCTATTACCGACAGTATCGAGGTCGTCTTGTATTTCCGACACGCATGGGTGTAAATATCATTGGGGGCTACGAAAATACCGATGGTATATTTCTCAATCCGGAGGACAAGACAGATGACCTGGGCTTGTGGAGCCTGGGACTCGAGGTAGATTTAATTCAGGGCTTAATCAATAACGAGCGAAAAATAGCACTGGAAAGAGCTGATGTATTTCGCCAACTCACAGAAAATGAGCAACAATTGGTATTAAATGAGCTGATTTTTGAGGCATCAACCGCCTATTTTAATTGGCAATTATTTTATGAGTATCAGCTCATATACCTGCAAAACATTGCTATTTCTGAAGACTATCTGGAAGCCACGAGAAGCTCATTTGAGAATGGGGAAAAAACAGCTATGGATACTTTGGAGGCCTTCACATTGCTCCAGGAAGCTATCACCCTACTACAGAAAAATGAGTATGATCTGGTGAAGGCACGGCAAAATGTTGAAAATTATTTATGGTTTGAAAATGTGCCTGTGCTCCTTCAGCCTGCTACTGTGCCCCTTCGTTCTGAGGATCCCAACCTGGATCCATTGCAAAATATAGATTCACTGGATCTATCGAATCATCCTGCCATCCTTCAGTATGCCAACAAGATCAAAACCGCGGAATTAGATCAGGTCCTGAAACGAGAAAAATTAAAACCGAAACTGAAAGCTAAATACAATGCCTTGCTGGCTACACGAGAGGATATCGTTCCGACTTTTGAATCGTCCAATTATAAATGGGGTCTCTCTCTGGAGCTTCCCATCAGACAACGTAGTGATCGGGCTTCCATACAAGAAGGTGTCATAAAGGTATCTGAACTGTCACTGGATATGAGCAATAAGGAAAATACTCTTCGAAATAAGATTGAAAGTCGATGGATTCAACAAGGTGTCCTTTCTGATCAGGTAGACCTTTTTAATCAATATGTCAACAATGCTCAGCTTCTTTTGGAAGGTGAAAGAGAGAAATTTCAATTCGGTGAAAGCTCTGTTTTCCTATTGAATAAGCGACAGGAAAAATATGTGCAGGCACAATTGAAACTGGTTGAGACCATTACTAAGATGAAGATGACCCAACTGGAATATCTTTTCTTTTCTAACGACCTCCTGGACTCCTTTAATTAGTCTGGCAGGCACTCAATTGGATTGTGGCAATACGAATCTGGGATGACCTAGATCATCATTCAATTCTCGGAGCAACTTAGGGGAAATTGTACCTTACTGATGAGTAAGCATGATTGGTATCGGGTGGCAATCAGATTCCAGTCGGCTAGCATACGATATTATGAGGTGGATTTTGCTATCATTCTTTAGTCTCTTCTTACTTGTCATTGCTTGTTCAAATCAGCAGGATGACCGTGGTCCCTCTGATCTCGCTCGCGAAGCCCGAAGACTAAGCCGCATCTACCCTTTACCAGCATCCGTTAAGTTTCCGGCCGACAACCATTGGAGTGAAGCGAAGGTGCATTTAGGACGGCTTCTGTTCTTTGATCCTATTTTGTCAGGTAAGCAGGATATCGCTTGCGCCACCTGTCACCATCCCGATAACGGATTTGCAGAAAGTCGAGATCTCTCGATCGGTACCAACGGAATAGGATTTGGAAATTCCCGACATTTTAAACAGCCTAATGAAATACCTCTTGTAAAGCGAAATGCACATACTATCCTAAATACTGCCTTTAATGGAATTGATCTGGGGCAACGGTACGACCCTAACAACGCTCCGATGTTCTGGGACAACCGGGCCAACAGCCTGGAAGAGCAAGCTTTGATGCCCATGAAGGCCCTTGAAGAAATGCGCGGCACTGAGATCTCTGAGGAAGAGATTGTACAGGTGGTTATCAAGCGACTTCGGACCATAGATGCTTATGTAGAATTATTTGAAAAGGCATTTCCAGACAGTGATCAGCCCATTGACTCCATCAACCTTGCCAAAGCGCTTGCCACATATGAGCGAACACTAGTCAATAATAACACCCGCTTTGATATGTTTAAACGGGGTGAGGCGGAAGCCATGTCACTGGGCGAGAAAGAAGGGATGCAGTTATTTATTGAAGTGGGATGTGCCGCCTGTCACAATGGCCCTATGCTTTCAGATTATAAAACACATGTACTTGGCGTGCCTGAAAATGATAAACTCACCGAGCTGGATCGAGGATTTGAAGACCGCTTCCATTTTCGCACACCCACCCTACGAAACCTACGGTTCACATTCCCATTTATGCATAATGGCACCATGCATTCCATCCGGGAAATCCTGGAATTTTATCAGGATATCTCACAGGGAAAATCGAGAAATCCCAACGTACCAATCGACAGCATTGATCCTCTGGCAAGAGCACTTAAGCTAAAAGTCAAGGATTTCGGACCCATTGAAAATTTTCTACTGAGCCTCAATGATGACAATTATGACAGAAGGATTCCAGCAGAAGTACCCAGTGGGCTACCTGTGGGAGGTAATATTTCTTCACGTTAGCATGCACTGCAGACCTTCCATCCGTCCGTATTTCCAATTCTGACCCCTACATAATGGCCCTATCGTGAGAGCCTCTGAAAGTTTACCAACCATGCGTCTATTCTTTTGATGGAAATTGGAACTTCGTCTACTCATCGTGCGTTTAAGAGCGATTATTGGTTCAGTGGATGAGAAAACATCATCTCAAAAAACAAAATTAAATCATGTCAGCAACAGGACTGAAAGGTAGAGATGCTAGATGAAATATACGCACGAATATGCATCGTAACCTCAGACCTCTACGAACCTGACCTGGAGAATATCTGACAAGGTACTGACAGAGTTTCTTTCTGATTCAAAAATTTAAAAAATGATTCATCCTAACACAGAACTTCGATTTATTAGCAACGAGATTGGCTATGGTGTAGTAGCCACAAAACACATTCCTGCCGGAACGATCACCTGGGTGCAGGACAAGCTTGACCGGGAGTTTAGCATCATGGATTTTGAAAATATGGAGCCCATATATCAGTCCATTCTGGATACCTATACTTTCCGCAACAACAAAGGCAACTTTGTACTATGCTGGGACAATGGACGGTATGTGAACCACAGTTTTAATTCTAATTGTATGACCACCGCCTATGACTTTGAAATCGCAATCCGTGATATTCAGGTGGGAGAACAAATCACTGATGACTATGGATATTTAAATATTTCGTACCCTTTCAGAGGTGTTGATGAAGGTACTCGAAGGAAGATCGTATACCCGGATGATCTGTTGCGGTATTACAAAATATGGGACAAAAAAATCAAGGGGGTTTTTCACAAAATAACCACTATTGAACAGCCCCTCTCCAGCATCATTCCTGATGAAACCTGGACGCAAATAGAGCGTGTGATAGAAGGTGATGAGGAATTAGAGTCCATTCTAAGTAATTACTATCATGACTCTGACAAATAACATTAAAAAGGGATTCCAATCTTGATTTGCCTCGGGTAAAACAGGTAGGTGTTTCAAGGAAAGGAATCCACCACATTGATGAGTATAAAAAGCTCAGACTGGCGATCACACCCATGATCCATGAAAATTGTAAATAATAACCAATCTGTGCTCAGAACAGAAAAAGGTAGGAATACAAGACAAATAATATACTATGTATCATAATGGTGGCGGCAGTGAGACAATTTTACAAGTTACTAATTAATGGGTCCTACCTTTTTAGGCTATTTTATATATTCAGCTAAAATCAAGTGCCAGAGCGCACACCTATGAAATCTCTAAAAGACAGCATTCTTGAATCCATGGACTGTGAGGATCGGGCCCTTCTGCCCTATCTGCCTTATATAGTACAGGATATTTGGACGCTGGGTACCGATCCAAAGGCAATCATCAACCTGCTGAAAAATAAATGCGTTAAAACGAGAGATCTCTCCGTCCTGGATCTGGGCTGTGGCAAAGGGGCGGTGAGCGTACAGCTGTCTAAAGAATTGGGATGCAGATGCCATGGCATAGATGGTGTTGCCTCATTTATTGACGAAGCCCGGCAGTATGCAAAGCAATATAATGTGGAAGAACTATGCACCTTTGAGGTGGGAGATATTCGAAAAAAAATCAAAGAATTACCCTCTTATGATATCATCATACTGGGAGCCATAGGGCCCGTATTTGGCAGCTACACAGAAACGATAGAAAAAATAAAATCCCATCTAAACCCCAAAGGATTCATAGTAATAGATGACGCCTATCTGATCGAAAACGCACCCTCTAAGCCTGGATACAAAACTAAAACACAGTTGCTCGCCCAGATACATGCCACTGGGATGGAGATTATTGACGAACATATTTTTTCAAAAGAAAGAATGGAGCAGTCAAATTTGGATATGTTTCAAAAAATAAAATTAAGGAGTGAGGAATTAATGGTCAAACATCCTGATAAAAAGCAATTGTTCGAAAACTATGTGCACGATCAAAGAGAAGAAAACCAAATCCTGGAAACTGATGTAATCAATGCGATCTTCCTACTTCAGGAGAGATAATCGTAACTGGGCCTTATTTTTTGAAAATGTGATAATACATCTCGTTCCATCGGATTGTGTTCTTGAAGTCTCGCAAGGATGTATTTTCATCGATCACCAATAGTTCAATACCTGCCATTTCAGCAAAATCTTCCATGAAAGTCGTATTGATCGATTTACTAAAAACGGTATGATGAGCACCTCCGGCCAATATCCAGGCGTGCGCTGCAATACTTAGATTTGGCAGGGGATCCCACAGTACCCTGGCAACCGGAAGTTTGGGTAGATCCTTCTCCGGTTTTTCCACATTGACTTCATTGACAATTAATCGGAACCGCTGACCCATGTCCACCAGGGAAACATTAATAGCCGGCCCAGAACCCACATTAAACACCAGACGAACGGGATCTTCCTTACCCCCGATCCCCAAAGGATGGACTTCACATCGCACATCTCCATGGGCAATGCTTGGGCATATTTCTAGCATATGCGATCCCAGTACGCGGGATTTGTCACGACCAAAATCATAGGTGTAATCCTCCATAAAAGATGTGCCGCCCGATAGTCCCTGTTCCATCACTTTGACTGCATGAAGCAGCGCGGCCGTCTTCCAGTCACCCTCCGCTCCAAAGCCGTAGCCATCAGCCATCAGACGCTGGGCAGCGATCCCTGGTAATTGACGAAGTGTACCCAGATTTTCGAAAGTATCTGTAAATGCCTGAAAATGTCCTTCTTCCAGGAAGGTGCGAAGTCCGATTTCAATACGTGCTGCCTCCCGCAAGGATTCGCTCCCTGCCAGATCCGGATGCAGGACATATGATTCCTTGTATTCATCCACCAGCGTATTGATGGCACTCTCAGACACTGCCTGTACATGTTGCTCTACGTCCTGAATGCCATAACCATTGACAGAAAAACCAAATCGCATCTGTGCTTCGACTTTATCGCCTTCCGTGACAGCCACTTCGCGCATATTATCTCCGATCCGGGCCACTTTAGCTTTTTGTAAAGCACTCCAACCAGCAGCGACACGCGACCACGAGGCAATGGCATCGACCACTTCCTGATTTTTCCAATGACCCACTACAACCTTACGTGATTTGCGCATACGAGACATCATAAATCCAAATTCACGACCTCCGTGTGCCGATTGATTTTCATTCATGAAGTCCATGTCAATCTCGGACCATGGAATTTCACTATTAAACTGCGTATGAAGATGGAGCACCGGTTTTTGTAAAATATTCAACCCATTAATCCACATTTTTGCCGGCGAAAATGTATGCATCCATAGCACTATTCCAATGCATCGACTGCTGTAATTGCAATCATTACAGATTCTACTGATCTCTTCTGGAGTGGTCACGATGCCTTTATCAATCACATGGACCGGTATGGCTTGGTTATCGTGTATCGAATGGGCGATGATCTGTGCATGCTCTGCGACGTTTTTTAAGGTCTCATCCCCATATAGATGCTGACTACCCGTTACAAACCAAATCTCACGATCTTTCAGTGCTATCATTTTTCAAAATTTTCCTGTCCGTAGTACGCGTTCGCACCATGTTTTCTCCAATAGTGCTTGTCAATAAGTGCTTGCTTCAATCTCGGTGCCTTTGGATTTATCTGTAGCGTCAAAAATGCCATTCGCGCCAGTTCTTCCAACACCTTACTATTGTACACCGCTTTGGCGGCATCCTTGCCCCAGGTAAAAGGCCCATGATTTCCCAAGAGAATCATTTCTACTTCCTGGTATTTCAATCCTTTTTCGTGGAGACAGTCAATAATCTGCTGTCCGGTCATGTGTTCATAGTCTCCTTTTATCAATTCATCGGACATAGGCGGTGAGCAGGGTATGTCTGACGGTAAGTGATCCGCGTGTGTGGTGCCCATAATAGGGATGTCCATTTGTGCCTGTGCCCAGGCGACTGAGTACGTAGCGTGCGTATGAGATATACCTCCAATCTCCGGCCATCGCTTATATAGATATGCATGTGTTTTGGTGTCCGATGAAGGGCGCATAGATCCTTCCACCAGCTCAGCATCAAAATCTACAATAACGATGTCATCCGGTCGCAGGGTCGCATAATCAACTCCACTGGGTTTAATGGCAAATACCCCTTTACTACGATCAACGGCGCTTACGTTGCCAAAAGTGTAAATCACCAGATCAAGGGCTGGCAATTTAAGATTGGCCTCAAAGCATTCCTCTTTTAAGGATTGATATCGGGACATATATTTACTTCGTATTAATGTTTTGCTCTACAAAATCACCCAATGCTACATATTTTTCGAAAATGGCATCGTAAATCGGGACCCTGTGCGCATTGGGTTGATAGGTAGTTTCAAATCCTGATCCCATCTTTGCAATGGCCCCGGACATATCCGGATAGACTCCTGCTGCCACTGCGGCATACATGGCGGCACCCAACGCCGGCGCCTGATCTGAATTTGAAACTTTGATCGGCATATTTAATACATCCGCCAGTGTCTGCATCACAAGCCTTGATTTTTTGGCCACACCACCGATACCTACTACTGTTTCGATTTCTACACCTTCACTCCGGAATCGCTCTACTATCTTCCTCGAACCGAAACAAATGGCTTCTACCAGTGCCTTAAAAATATGTGGCGCCCTGGTGCCCAAACTTAGATTGACCATGGCAGACTTAAGTAGCTGATTCGCATCAGGTGTTCTCCGACCATTGATCCAATCCAGGGCAATTGGATAAGACTCCCTGGGCTCCAATGCAGATGCTTCCTCACTTAATTTTCGAATCATATCTGACTTGAGGGCTTCTATTTTTTCTGGTTTTAGGTCATCCTTCAGCTGATCCAACGGCCACGATAACACATCACGAAACCATGCCAACACATCACCAAAAGCGGATTGACCTGCCTCCAGGCCTATCATGCCCGGAAGCACCGAACCATCCACCTGGCCACAGATCCCACGTACCTGTTGATCGCCCATGGTTTGAGGAGCTACTATAATGTCACATGTGGATGTACCCATGACCCGAACCAGGGCTTTTTCGGAGATTTCTGCACCGACAGCACCTGCGTGCGCATCAAATGTACCTACCGCCACTACTACTTCGCTGGTGAGCCCTAACTTCTTCGCCCATTCTTCACTGAGATGGCCTGCCGGTAAATCACTTGTATAGGTGTCCTTATATAATCTTTGCCTCAATGATCCCAGATAAGGATCCAGGGCAGACAGATAGTCTTCATCTGGCAGACCATCCCATTTCTTATGCCACATCGCCTTGTGACCTGCCGCACATCGGGATCGTTTTAGCTGGTCCAGGCCGGGCTCACCAATCAGCAGATACGTCATATAATCGCAATGTTCCATCCAGGAGTAGGCTGCCTCTTTGACCTCCTCGTCCTCACGAATCACATGTAATATCTTGGCCCAAAACCACTCTGAGGAGTAGATGCCTCCGACAAAGTCTGTATAATCACCGGCATCCCATTTCCTGGAAAGCTGATTGATCTCTTCGGCTTCATCTACGGATGTATGGTCCTTCCACAGGACGACCATAGCGTTTGGATTCTCTGCAAATTTATCATGCAGAGATAACGCCTTCCCATCTTTGTCAACCGCAATCGGTGAAGATCCCGTAGTGTCAATACAAATACCCCGTATATCAAGGGGGTTTACTGCTGAATCAATTACCACAGATCTTATAGTCGCTTCCATACCTTCGATATGATCGAGGGGATGTTGACGAAACTGATTGATGGCAGGATTGCAAAAGGCACCTTCTTTCCACCGCTGATAATAGTGCACCGCACTTTTGACAGTCGATCCATCTGCACAGTTTACCAGAACCGCCCGAACGGAGTCTGTACCAAAATCCAATCCAATGACAAATTGATGATTCATCTCTTGTCTTTACTATTTGTTTAATGTATTCTCAAGATATAACTAAGCAAGCCTGTTGAAGCCATGCCGGGATTGATGGTCTAAGGTAATGTAAATTGATAAAATGAGGCTCGGGCAGAAAGGAGTATTATTTAATTCAACTTTCATTCAAAAAACTGCATATTACCGATGAAATCCAAATCGAATGTACCCTTTACTTCGTAAGAACCTACAGAGACATGTGTCGCTGGATGAGTCGGAATATGCACTGATAGAAAGTAAGATGGTACCCCGATCCGTAGCACGTGATGAACATATTCTCGAGCCCGGTAAAATCTGTCGTCACACGTACTTCATTGACCAGGGTTTTCTTCGGCTATACCATATCAATATAAAAGGATATGAAAAGAACACCCTTTTTGCCCGCGAAGAGTGGTGGGTGTCAGATCTGTATAGTTATCACGCACAGAAACCAGGCACATATTTCCTCCAGGCTCTGGAAGACACAAACATCCTTCAGCTTTCAAAAAAAGACATGGAGACCCTCCTGGAAAGAATACCCAGGATGGAGCGATTCTGGAGAATCCTGCATATCAATGCATTTGTCGCCCAGCAAGAACGGGTCATGCATATGATTTCAAAAACAGCAGAAGATCGATATCTCGAATTTATCGAGAAATACCCTGACGCTGAATTGCGTATTTCGCAAAGACATATTGCATCCTACCTGGGTATCACCCCAGAATTTTTATCTAAAATGAAAAGTCGACTTAAGTCTTAATCTAGGTTAATTTATCTCCTGAATATTACGGTTTTATTTGTTCTATCGATTTGTAAAACAAAAAAATAGAATAATGAGACAACTAATGTTCTTCCTGATGTTTCCTCTTTTTGTACCCATATTAATAGCTCAGTCTGAAGAGGTAGGTATGAGTCCCTGGGGGGCCGATGACGAAATCGGCACACTAAACATGATGACAGACGCTTCGCAGTTAGCAGCACTCTCCTCTATCCGAAGTGGCAAGATTTACGATCTAAGTGTCGAATACTATGTAGGAATGCCCAGTTTCCATCAATTGGGGGATCCACCCTACCAATACTGGCTCACTCACACGCCCCATGGTACACTGATTGATAATCCCAATGGGCTGGGTGAGGCCATGAACAAAAAAGTGAGTTATACGGGAGATGCGATATCTATGTATACACATATGGGCACACACATCGATGCCTTAAATCACTTTGGGCTCAATGGTAAAATTTGGAATGGATTTTCGCCAGAAGAACATCTTGGCGACAAGGGTTGGAAAAAAACAGGAGCTGAAACCATCCCTCCCATTATTGCTCGAGGTATCCTGCTGGATATTCCTGCTTATAAAGAGAAAAAAAATCTGGGCCCGAATTATCGAATTACGGCTGAAGACATCAAGGGCACGGCCCAAAAACAAAATATTGAAATAAAAAAAGGAGATGTCGTGCTGATTCGGACCGGTCAGGCTGTGCATTACGATGATGCAGAGACCTATCTCCATGCCTATCCTGGTATAAATCTGTCGGCAGTCAGGTATTTGGCGGAGGAAAAAGAAGTAATGTTACTGGGTGCTGATAATTTAAGCTTCGAAGCATTCCCCCCAGAAAGAAAGGACAACTGGGTCCCGGTGCATACTTATCTGCTTGCCGAAAAGGGTATCATGTTCATTGAGC
>JAUILM010000109.1 GCA_030432855.1 Bacteroidia bacterium | reverse complement strand
GCAGGATCCAAAATCCTTGAGTTGGATATAAGTTTCCAGCGTGGTGTTAGAAAAATAGCGCGGTAGGTTACCATTTGATCCCGGAACAGGTTTGCCACTGGATGTAGCGGGATCACCCTGCCATTGTGTTCCAATCAACATATAGTTTTCCCAGACCGTACCGGCCAGTTTTTCCTGAAAGCGTGCATTCACTGCCTTTGTACTAGCGTATATATCAAAGCATCTTACCACTTGTGTACCATACTTGCCATTGACCAGAAGACTGGAAGCATAGGGTTGGGATGTACTCCAGAGGTAGGGTTTTGCAGGGGCTGTATTTGTAGGGCATGGATCACCATTTGGCAATGTACAAGCAGGATCAAAGAGGTTGTATCTTGCAGAGATGTTCGTAGGGGCATCACAAGAGGTGATAGCTACCGTATACTGGGTGGGATCCTGAGGATTTGTTGCCAGAGGTGCATTTCGAATGTGCTCAAAGGAGGTCCAAATCCAATATTGGGGTGTCACGTTAGTAGTATCTAGTGTACCGGTGCCCATTGACATGCGATAGGGGCCACGGGTCTTCCTCAAAATATGCATACCCACCAGTCCCAGCGTTGCCTTAAAACACAAAGGTGCATTACCACCTTCTACATCTGAACTATCAATGTGCACATGGGCATCCATTACGAAATAATCAGAATGAGTCGCGGGATCATCCAAAATCATCCACGACGTCTTGATTTCCATGGGTCCAATACTTCCCCCGGTTCGATCTTCATTATTCGCATACCAACCTACAGGAAAAACTACCGAATCCGTACGTGCTTTCTGTCCGGCAAATGTGTTTAGCCCTTCGCGCTCAATCCACTTCGCTTCAAGATCGTTCAGCCTAATATCGTATAAGATGAAATTGCCATTGCGATCAATCAGAGGCTGACCCGTTGACTCCAAAAAGGGGTTGTCTGTATGATTTCCCAATCCGGCTTTAGCTGCAAGTCGAAACACAGGTAAGTCCTCATCATTGGTGCAGCCGATAGCTTTTTGGCCTGGAAAAACCTCACCGGTGGTTGGATAGTATTGCCATACCCTATTACTCGCAGGAGCATCACCTATGATGACGGAGGTGTCAGGCATTCCATCAACTTGTGCTGGCCAGTTCAGTCCAATAAAACTTTGCCAACTAAAAATATCCAACTCAGCCTGCAGAGCGGAATCTAGATTGAAATAGTCAAAACCAAACTGCGTTAGCACGTCATGAGGGATTGTACTACATAAAGCATTCCCCTCATTATGTAGGCAGTAAGGAAAATCATCATCCATCAGCACAGATTCACTGCTCTCAGTTCTTGCTTGTTGGCAGGTGGTAATAAAAAAAGCGCATAGGAAAATGGATGACAAAGCGATCAATCGGGGCTGATATGATTTCTTCATGGGTTCTCTGGTAGTTGTAAACCCAATTTAACATAATTCTTTCGTAAAACCGAAAGTTATTGTTAAGTAGAATTTCAGCCGCGAGTTTCCCTCCCTATCAATGGCGACAGCGATCTTTCCATCGCTGCTTAAATGCATGTCTCTCTTCCTCGCTCATATGCATCCATTTTTCCTTCCACTTACTGCGATGTTTCTGAAATTTCTTTTCAGGACCTCCGATTTTTCCAAAAAGAATCTTGCTGAGGATCAGTAATCCCATGGCCTCTAACCAGGATATTTCCCGTAAATCCGTGATATCTGCAATGATATGATTCCATAAAAACATGACCACACCACCCATCACCAATACAAAGGCAACCATGGCTACCACAAAGAAAATCCACTTCGGTGGTCCGTGATGTCTACGCATATTCCTATCAAACATAATCAAAGATTGCAGGATCTAAAAGTCCATAAAATCGTCATATAAATCGCTGAGTTTTTGCCTTAGATATTTCACAGCATATCGTTTTCGAGAAATCCAGGTCTTAATACTGTCACCAGTTTCATCTGCAATTTCCTGAAAAGTTCTACCCTCAAGTTCATTCCAAACAAAGGCATTTCGCTGGTCTTCTGGTAGTTCATCCAGGGCGGCCATCAGTTCTTCCCAAAACATTTCCCGTAGTAACTCAGTCTCCGGTGTATTATCATCAGCAAGTAATTGATCTCGCAGCCACTCTGATTCATCATCCGTATCTGGAGCGATATCATCGACCAGGGGTAGTCGTTTCTTACGGTAATTGTCAGTCACCCGATTGCGGGCCACACGAAAGAGCCAGCCACTCACTTGTTCAATCGGCTCCACTGCTACTATTCTGCTAAATTGATACCATACATCCTGGAGAATATCTTCTGCATCTGCATTCGTAGACACTCTGCTTCGAATAAATCGAAACAAGCGCTGACCATACTCCGATACTACCTCTGTGACTGTATGATCTCGTTTATTTGCCAATGATAAATCCATATTTCGTCAGTAACCATGCATCTCAATTCATGATATGCATCTGGATATCACACCAGATGCATAGTATTACAGACGGATCAATGGGTAAAATACTCTAATCACCAGGACTTTTTTTGAATAGCCTATAATGCTAGAGTAGTTTCACCCCTTGCTTGCAATGTGGATTTTGTACTTTGGTGCTCTAAATCACAGGTACATTGGCAGGTCTCTTTCGCACTTCCGACAGAATCGATTTGGATGACGGATTTCATCTCACCATGATAGACCGGTCTGATGCTACTTGTTTGGTGAAATATCTGAATGAGGAAGAATATCACCATCAAACGCTCAGCATTCCCTATCCTTATCGCATCAGTGATGCCGACATATTCATTGATCAGGTCTTAAAATGGGAAGATGAAAACAAGATACAGAGAGACTGGGCGATTCGGGACGCTACCGGCGAGCAAGTGGGAGGGATAGGACTACTGTATGATCATGGACTCACCAGCCATAAATCATCGCTGGGATATTGGTTGGCAAAACCCTTTTGGAATCAAGGGATCATGACGAATGTCCTGCTGGCGTTTTGTTCCTTCATATTTGAAAATCGCCCTATCTCCCGACTTGAGGCACAAGTATTTATACAAAATCTGGCTTCCTGCCGGGTGCTGGAAAAAGCCGGATTCACACGAGAAGGAACACTAAAGAAAGCTTTCAAAAAGGGCGACACCTACATGGATAGCTTCCTGTACGCCATTCTAGCTCCTGACATTGTGGACAAAAGGAGTGGGGATGAAATTTGATGTAGCCATTATTGGTGGAGGGATCGTGGGGCTGTCAACCGGCTATCAGCTGAAGGAAGCCAATCCTGACCTCAATGTCTGCATCATCGAGAAGGAGACAGATGTAGCCCAGCACCAAACAAAAAATAACAGTGGTGTAATACATTCTGGCATCTATTATCGTCCCGGCTCCTTAAGAGCCCGAAACTGCCATGAGGGGCATCGGATGCTGACATCGTTTTGCGACCATCACCAGGTACCCTACGAACTCTGTGGAAAGCTAATAGTTGCTACCCGGCCAGAGGAGGTAGCCACTCTACAGGAGATCTATGAGAAGGGTACTAAGAATGGTCTCACTGGCCTGCAGATTATTGATAGTCAGGAGGCTACTACTATTGAGCCCCATGTGCAATGTGTTAGGGCTATTAAGGTCCCTCAGGCTGGTATTGTCTCTTTCGAACAAGTTGCCAGGACATATTTGAAAATTTTTGAGCAAAATGGGGGGCATCTTAAAACAGGCTCACCCGTAAGGCAGATTGAATCTCGAACCAATGAAGTAGAAATTTCAACCGATCGGGAGACGGTGAGAAGCACATATTTTATTAATTGCGCCGGATTATATGCCGATCATGTTGCGCAGCTTAGTGCAGTGAATCCGGGTTATCAAATTCTGCCTTTTCGGGGAGAATATTATGAGCTGAAGCCAGAAAGCGAGTATTTAGTTAACCACCTTATTTACCCGGTTCCAGATATTAATTTTCCCTTTCTGGGAGTTCATTTTACTCGAATGATCCAGGGTGGCATTGAAGCCGGTCCCAATGCGGTACTGGCGTTCAAAAGAGAAGGATATCACCGTAGCGATTTTGATAGTCGGGAACTATGGGAAACTTTGCAATACAGGGGTTTCCGAATCCTTGCTAAAAAATATTGGCGTACGGGTCTGGGAGAAATGCATCGCTCCTTTTCCAAATCAGCATTTGTGAAAGCACTACAGAAACTAATACCTGCCATTACCGTTGATGATGTAGTGGAAGGCAGATCGGGGGTCCGCGCCATGGCCTGTGCTCCGGACGGTAGTCTGGTTGATGATTTTGTCATACTTGATGCCCCACAAGGTCTCAATGTGATCAGCGCACCATCTCCTGCGGCTACAGCGTCCTTAGCAATTGGTAAAGAAATTGTAACCAGATTAAAAAAGAAAATGAAGCATGAATAAGATCGAAAATATTCAGATGGTTGATCTCAAAAAACAGTATCAGCATATCCAGGAGGAAGTGGATCAGGCGGTACTGGATGTGATCCGATCCACACGATATATTAAGGGACCTGTGGTAGCGGGTTTTGAAGAAGACCTTGCCAACTATCTGGGTGTAAAACATGTGATTGGCTGCGCTAACGGTACGGATGCCTTGCAAATTGCTATGATGGCGCTGGGTCTTGAGCCTGGTGACGAGGTGATCGTGCCTTCCTTCACCTACGTCGCTACCGCCGAGATAATCGGTCTTCTTAGACTGAAACCAATTATGGTGGACGTAGATCCACTCTACTTCAATATCACTGAAGAGGCGATTCGATCAGCAATCACACCTCAGACGAAAGCGATTGTCCCGGTACATCTTTTCGGACAATCGGCGCCTATGGATGCCATTATGCAAGTTGCCAAAGAGCATAACTTATTTGTGGTGGAGGATAATGCACAGGCGATAGGGTCGGACTATTATGGGCAGGAGAAGACACGAAAAGCAGGCACAATTGGTCATATCGGTTGTACATCCTTCTTTCCCTCAAAGAACCTTGGATGCTACGGCGATGGGGGAGCTTTGTTTACCAATGATGATGATTTGGCTGATCGCATCAAGATGATTGCCAATCATGGACAATCGCGACAATATTACCATGATCGGCTGGGAGTAAACTCAAGGCTGGATGCTATACAGGCTGCCATACTCAAAGTCAAGTTGCCTCATCTTGATGCCTATTGTCAATCGCGGCGCAAGGCAGCAGATCACTACGATGCAGCTTTCGCATCGATCGAACAAATCACTACACCCGCCAGATCTTCGTATTCAAGCCATGTTTTTCATCAGTACACCATGCAGGTACCCCCAGATGATCGTGAAAACCTTCGATCTCATCTGGATGCTCAAAACATCCCATCTATGATATACTATCCGGTACCACTCTATGCACAGAAGGCCTATGCTCCCTATTGGGAGGCTGGCAAGACGTTGGCCGTAACTGAAAAACTTTGTGACACGGTCTTATCTCTTCCAATGCATACTGAGTTGGACTCAAATTTGCTAGAGTATATTACAGGTGCAGTAACAGCATATTTTAGGTAATGGACAGTGAACAACACTATTTTTCACACCCATCGGCGGTGATCGATAAAGGTGCCACCATAGGTAAAGGAACCAAAATCTGGCATTTCTGTCATGTGATGCCCACAGCAATCCTGGGAGAGGACTGCAGCCTGGGCCAAAATGTCTTTGTGGCCAACGGGGTCAAACTGGGTAGAAATGTCAAAGTGCAGAATAATGTATCCATCTACACGGGTGTGATCTGTGAAGATGATACTTTTCTGGGGCCTTCTATGGTGTTTACCAATGTGATCAATCCCCGGAGTGCGGTGATACGTAAAAACGAGTACAAAGAAACTATTGTGGAAAAGGGCGCATCCATTGGCGCCAATGCTACCATCGTTTGTGGTAATAAACTAGGTCGTTACTGCTTTATTGGGGCAGGAACTGTCATTACAAAAGATGTTCCGGCCTATGCCTTGATGGTGGGAAATCCGGGTCGGCAAATTGGATGGATTAGTCAGCATGGCCAACGGTTACATTTCGATCAAAATGGAATGGCTACCTGCAGTGAGAGCGGAGTGCGCTATAAACTGGATGGTGATCAGGTCGAATTAGCCGGATGATTTTTGCATCTTCCATCTATGAGAGTTTGGATTGATGTCCCGATCCTATTTGTGCCACTTTATCAAATGCCCCTGCAGGCATTTGCTCATCAGTACCACATCTCCTTTAGCTATGTACAGCGAAAAGAAGAAGCTGACTTGACCATCTCTTCTGACGAGAATTCGGACATCCAAATCAGTCCTCTCTTTCTACAACATCTCGAAAGAGCTGACCTCCATCAGTTATCGGTTTTTGATCATGAACCTCTTTTTTACACTGAAGGAGGTGAACCAGATTATCTCAGCACCTGCGCCTACATGCTGGCTTTTTTACAGGAGCTGGATGCAGAAGGACATGATGCGGATTTACAGCGTTTTCGATTTGAAAAGAGCTTCCAGGCTAGATTTAATTGCATCGAGCAAAATCTAGTGCTGACCTACTTTCAAAGACTGAGAGAAACGACACCCGCACTCTCAGATGTAGAACCTGTCACCTGGACGAGTCGAATCTTTGTGAGCCACGACATTGACCAACTGTACCATAATATATTACCTGAGCTTAAGGCAGCTATACGAAAGGTAGATCTGCCCACCATGTTTTCCCTCATCACACAACAGTTTCTGAAGGATCAGGACAAAAGACTATTCGATAGAATCCTGGGAATTAATTCCAGGTATGATCTCTATTCCACATTTTTCTGGATGGTCGAAAATCACAGATTTCAATCACCCACTGGCAAAATTTATAATAACGCAAACTACCTGCTTACCCAAACGCATCCGCTCAATTCCTTTAATCAACTGCTGGCATCCGGTCAGTTCCTTGGGATACATAAGAGTCTGGGAAGTCCGGGATTAGGTAAGGAGATAGCAAAATTGCCAGAGCTACCCATAGCAACCCGCAACCATTACCTACATGGAAGCATACATGATACTATTCTTGATGCTGCACAAAATCACATTCAGCTAGAATGCACTGCTGGATTCTCAGAGAAAATGGGATTTCGTAATGGCTATGGCGCTCCTTACAAACCATACCACTGGGGTGAAAAAAGAATACTGAATACCATGGTTGTTCCATTACACATCATGGACGCCACCTTTATGAATGCTCAAAAGAGAGGAGTAGAAGCCACTGAAGAGATCATCGATTTTATTTCCAATCACAAAGACCAATGTATCCTATCCCTGCTATGGCACAACAACTACTTTTCCGAGATCAAGTATCCTGAATGGCTCAATGCCTATAAAGAAGTTCTGCACTTCTGCTGGGAGAATCAAATCTACTCCATCACACCCCAGGAAATTATCAACGACTTTCAGTAGTCTTTTTACCATAGTAACCCTTAACGAACCCATGCGCTTCCTTTCCTGCCAGAGCCTGAGGCCATGCCCACAACATGCCCAAACCATAAGCAAACACCTGGATGACCAAAGTAATGATAGAAAGAAGAGACGTTTTTAGGTTTTTATACATCATCAAGGATTCAATAAATGCCCAGATACAGATAGTTACAAATCCAGCCAATACCAGTTTCCATATCCATGACCATCCTAAAATCAGGGAAATACCAACGGAAAGAATGGTGCCCAGCACAACCATGCTGGGTAGGAAGTGCACAGGTTTGAGCAGCTGAGGATGGGCCTTACCGAGATTGACTCTGGCTACTCCCCAATTAAATATTTGCCGGAAAAATTTTCGGATGCTTGTTCGACGTTTATGATACACATAGGCATCAGGAATCAGTCCTACCTTAAACCCCGCAGCATAAATCCTTGCAGATAAATCCATATCCTGACCATGTCGAAGCTTGTTCATCCCACCCACCTTATCAAAGACTTCCCGACTAATCCCCATATTGAAACTCCGAGGATAAAACTTCCCGACGCTTTTCTTATTCCCCCGGGTACCCCCTGTCCCTATAAAAGAAGTCATAGCATAGTTGATCGCTTTCAACAAGGGTGAAAAACTGGGATGATAAGTATCTGGTCCTCCAAAAGCATCCAGGCGCTCTTTTTCCACAGCCTCATCAATAGCAGACAACCAGTGAACAGGTACCATACAATCTGAATCAAGGTAAATAAAGTACGATCCTCTTGCTTTGATCATCCCGTGATTTCTCGCTTCACCGGGCCCTTTATTTTGTTGAAAAAGATAGACGATCTGTAAGTCCGAGTCCAAAGATTTTACATAGTCTTTTGTACCATCTTTAGATCCATCGTCAGATATGATCACCTCAAAATCTGCCTTGGGGTAGTCCAGGGAATCCAGGGAATCCAATAACTCCCTTATTTCAGGTAATCGATTGTAGGTGGCTATAATTAGAGAATACTTCAAAACACAATCTAATTAAGTAATTAATGTATATGTAAAACTAACGAAATCAACAATGATCAGGCAATCGCACTTAAAAATATGTAATAATGAAATTGTACCGTCATTGATATGAAGTTCGTCGCTTACGTGATTATTCTCTCCTTATTTTAGATTACTATTTCTATTTTGCGCATCTGCGAAGACAATTCAACTACTATTTGTGGCTAGAAAGGGAAAAAAGGTACATAGAGGCGAGATTGCCAAACAAGAGACTCATCGATCAGGATGGGTCCAACATTCACTCGCAATGCTTGCGATGGTTCTCATTGCAGTTAGTTTTTTCTACTTACAACTGCAGGGGTTAGTATTGCGCCAGTTTTACGATGAAGGTATTACGGCCAGTAGTCAGGAAATTGAGGACTCCCGGGATTCAGGATCAGAAATACTTTGGACAAATGCCATATTCGGTGGAGTGCCATCACACGTTCTGCAGGATGAGTCTCCCGGCAACATTATACAGGATATTACAGACATTCTTGGGGTAAGACCAGGTCCCTTAGGAGCCTTCTTTCTGACGATGTTAGCTTGCTATATTTTATGTATATCCTTTGGATTTACTGCTCTTCTAAGTGGCATTGGTGCGACTGCATTTGGCCTGGCGACCAACCATATGGGCATGCTTGCATTTGGACAGGAATCCGACCTCCTCGCCATTGCATTTCTTTGTCTTGCCTTCGCCGGTGTCGTCCGATTGCGTAAGGGACAGTGGCTTCTTGGAGGTAGCTTGCTGGCTCTTGGCATTTCTGTTTCGGTTTCTTACGATTTCAATCAGACGACCTATATATGGCTTGTACCTATTCTGGGATACCTGGTGTTCAATCCCAGTTTCAAAGAAGTACCCGCACCGGTAAAAGGAGCAAGAATACTGGCCATAGTGGCAGGGGCACTAATCCTGGGCTTCCTAAGTAATTCAGCGCTACTATGGAATCAGCACCACTACAGTTCGGCTGCTACAGAAGCCTCTGCAGTCATGGATGATACACAAACTGCAACTACAAGTATTCACGGCAATTCCATTGTTGAGCTATTTACCTATGTTTTACCTGGTATACGTGGTGGAGCATCCCGGGAAGTCTTGAATAGTGATGATTCCTATGTGAGAACCACGGGCAATTTGGTCGCACCCCTATACTGGGGAAATCAAAATGGACCCTATAGCCCACCCTATGTCAGCATTGTGCTGTTTGCATTATGTATCATCGGGTTTTTCTATAATTCCCGCAACGTCATTCTTTGGTTTTCAATGAGTGCGGCCTTGATCATGATACTTTCATTAGGTGGTATATTCGGAGGACTTAGTCACCTGATACAGGCCTTACCGCACACCCATCTACAGATTAATGTCACCGGGATATCATCTGCACTCAACATGCTCCTGATAATATATAGTCTATCATCACTACACTCGTGGATGGGGCGGAAGAAGAGTATTGACTTCCGAAGGTCGTTCCTTCTGGCTGCAGGAGCGATTGGAATAATTCTTCTGGGAGTTCTAATCGGTGGATTTCTCACAGTCTTTTCGGATGGGACCTCTGGATCTTCAGCTCTGGAAGAGCTACGCAAGAGCACATATTTCAGTAATATCCTAAAAGTGTTCCTGCTGAGTCTCGTAGCTTTGGCCATTTTATACCTGAATATTAAAAAACGTCTGGCAGACACATGGATGATCATTGCATTAGGCATCCTTGTAGTGGCGGATCTATTTTCAGAGGGTAGAAACATTATCCATCAGGTCCACTACCTGACACCCAATCAGACGTCTGCCATTTTTGCACCGAGACAAGTAGATGATTTAATTGTCAAGGATGAAGATCCCCACTATCGTGTTTTAGACCTCGCCGAAACACCGCAGTTTCAAGCTTTTCCGGCAGCGCACTATAAGATCCTGGGAGGACCTGATATTCCTAAAATACGCCGTTATCAGGATGTGTATAACCGCTATATAGCAGCAGGTCATGATCCGGTCCTGAACATGCTGAATACTAAATATGTGATTCAACGGAATGCCGAATTACAGGTAAACATTCAAGCCTTAGGAAATGCCTGGTTTGTCCTTCGACTGCTGGAAGCTAAAGATGATCTAACCGAGTTTAATGCACTGGAAAAATTCGACCCCTCTACGGTGGCGCTCTTTAACCAGCAATACAGTGATTATGTAGAAGGAATTGAACTCACACAGGATGGCACTATTGAATTGACTGAATATACACCTGACAAACTTACCTATACAACCACCGGTACCGGAACCCGTTTTGCCGTATTTTCCGAAATCTTTTATGATCAGGATGACGGATGGAAGGCTTTCCTGGACAATGAAGAAGTAGAATTCATAAGGGTAAATTATCTTCTGAGGGGAATGAAGATTCCTCCGGGTGCCCACGAGATCCGGTTTGAATATTCCCCTAGCTCCTACTATACAGGAAAAACGGTATCCTACATTTTTTCAGGCATTCTCTTGCTCTTTCTGGCGGTTGGGATTTTCACCTCCTTCAGACCACTTGGCCGATTGTCGAGAAAGTAATGCTATTTAATCCGGCATTCCTATAAGAGATCCAGAGAAAAGAACGTTCTATCCGGTGTATTTGAAATGGCCTGG